>NZ_CABSIF010000008.1 GCF_902477725.1 uncultured Desulfovibrio sp.
AAGCCGGTCTGTTCTTCAATAAACGGTTCCAGAGCCGCTGTGAGGGCCTCTGTGGCATTGTCGAAATCTTCCATGATTTCGTTGCCAGCCTCTATGCCCTGGTTGATGTAAGTATCGGCCATCTTGCGGCCCAGCGCGTACATGGCGTCAAACGATTTGACCAGTGCGGCAAGCCTTTCCTGTGATTTTTTGTTGTTCTCAAGAACAAATTTGTTTTTGAATTTCTCTGCATGCTCATGGAAGGTATTTGCCACTTCCTGCGCGTCTTTGTAACCATCAGGGTTGTGCGTTGCGGAAACGTCAGACAGGTATTGCTGCACCTGCACGGTTTGCAGTTTCATATCTGCAGCCAGCATGGCCAGCGGCATGCTTTCATTGCTTGTTGTGTCGGCAAGGCTGTCGGCCTGGCTCAGATTGTGGCGCATGATCAAGGCGCTGAGCAGCATCAGAAAAAAAATGGAACCAAAACCCAACCAAAGCCGGGTTGCTACTTTGAACTGCATGTCGCGCCTCCCCCAAAAGCATCAGGTTGAATGGCCGCAACAAGTGCGGACAAAAGTATTACACAGATATAACAAGTTGAAATTTATATGTTAAACGTGGGAATAATTCTAGCATCTACTATGAACCACAGAGTATGTGATACCCCGAAAATCGGCTTGGTATGCAGATGCAGCCATTCCAAGCATTTTGGTTATAATCAGCCTAATGCGCCTTGCGGACTGTGTCCATACACTGCGGCAAAAAAATATTGCTTATTGATTTCAGGAACTGCGGGGCGCGCGTGCGCAATATTTGCTGCACTGACGCAAAAAAGCCGCCCGGTGATGGACGGCCTTTTGCAAAGAACAATTGCGCTCAGGAGCTTCAGCCCTGATTTTTCATGTCGCGGATAAGCCCTTGCAACACCTGCGCCTGCTGCGCAAGGCCATCAACGGCATGCGCGGCATTTTCCATTGTCTGAGCCGTTTCGGCAGAAATGGTTGCAACCTGCTCAACGGATTTGTTGATCTCCTCGCTGGCGGCAGACTGCTGCTCGCTTGCAGCGGCAATAGCCTGAACCTGATCATTCACCAGGTGAACAAGCTCAAGAATCTGTTTGAGCGAACCGCCGGAGCGGATGGAAAGTTTGGTCGCCTCTTCAATGGCGCTGGCGCTCTGTTCCACATTCACAATATTTTTTCGTGTCCCGGCCTGAATATCACCAATGGCCCGGCCCACCTCCTGAGTGGCAGACATGGTTTTTTCCGCCAGTTTGCGCACCTCATCAGCAACAACGGCAAAGCCGCGCCCGGCATCGCCCGCCCGGGCAGCTTCTATGGCGGCGTTAAGCGCAAGCAGGTTGGTCTGGTCGGCAATGTCGGCAATAACACTCATAACTTGCCCGATGCTTTCGGCCTGTTTGCCCAGCACGTCCATATCCTGCCGGATGGCAAGGGATTGCGTGTGCACCGACTCAATGCCCTTGACCGCATCGTTGACAATTTGCGCGCCTTCCAGAGCCTGTTGCCGGGTCTGGTCTGCAATGCCGGCGGCCTGCTGCGCGTTTTGGGCAACTTCGCGCACGGTGGCGTTCATTTGCTCCATTGCCGTGGCTGTTTCGCGCACGCGGCCAGACTGATCGTCAGCCCCGCTGCGGGATTGGTCTATCTTGACCGCAAGATCCTGCGAAGCGCTGGAGACAATTTCAACCACATGTTCCAGTTGGCTGGCTGCGTGGAGCATCCCTTCGCTTTTGGCGCTCTCTGCAAGAGATTGCGCTTTTTGGGCTTCCGCAAGGGCTTTTCTGGCTTCTTCGCGGTCATGCTCCGCTTCAGCCTGTGCGGTGGAAGAAGCCTTGCGGTAGTTTGCCAGATTGTCTGCCGTGCTGTTTAGCGCCAGAGCCAGAGTGCTCAGGCTGGCAAAACTTCCGGCAGCGAGGCGTTCATCTGACTGCTGGGTGCCAAGGGTAGAGGCAAAAGACACACACTGGCGCATGGCGCGCAGATCCCTGTTGGTCAGGAAATATCCTGCGCAATACACCAGACATATGGCAAAAATAAACTCAATCCACATCAGGGTGCGCCGCGATGCGATGTCATCATTCATTTCGGCCATGGCTGTTTCAGCAAGGGCGGTAATATTTGCGTCAAATTTTTCAAAATGTTCGCGAAATGCCACGGCATAGGGCGTGGCTTCCTTTTCATAGGTCTTGTAGGTGAGGTAGCGCTGGTCTGCGGGGATATCCTTTAAGGGAGCAACAAGGCTCTGGCCGTTGTTCATGAATGCAATGGCCGCCTCGTGAGCTTTATCCGTCAAGGCTTTGGAGTCTGCGGGCAGCTTGAGGGAGGAGAGCGTGGCAAAGTGCTTTTTAACGGCGGCAATGGCTGTGTCTATTTGCTTGAGGTCTTTGTCAATATTGCTGCCAAGCATGATATTTCTTGTTAACCGACTAAAATAATTTATATTTTTAGTTACTTCCAGGGCAATAATTCTGCCTGCGATGGCGGTATCGCGGGTGTGGGCATATTTGATTTCAATATTGTTAATTGCCTGTAACGAAAAACAAAATAGCCCGGCCATGGCAATGGCCCCAACAGAAATAGTAAGGATAAATTTTCCACGTAACGTATGCAGTATCTGGCTGATCAAAACAGTTCCTCCGCAGGCAATTTAATATCATGATGGACGATTTACAGCGCAATATTGCTAACAAGCCGCATCGGCAGAAACTGTTTGCTGTTTATCAAGCCGCGTCATGCGTTGGTATCAATAGTAGTGATGCTGCAATTTTATTTTCGGAATTTATGTTATAATGTTTATGTTTCATAAATATAAATATTTTTTTCACATGCTGTGGCTTATGCGAAAAACAAATGCCTAAAAATACTATATTCGATAATATTTGCTTAGAAATATTTTTATGACTTGCTGTAGTAATGTTGATGTTATTTTTTTGGACAGGGCGGTGTGCTATTATTACAATTGAGTTATCTAATTTATGAACTGACTACTGCTGTATTGGTGGTATTTATATGTCTTGATGGGCTAAAAATCGCTCACAAATTTTTTGTTCATATTTTTATAGTATTTTGAGGAGCAGATGCCGCTCAATAATCTTTTTGAACTCACTATTTTTTTGAAATGTATGATTCGGCATAAACATGAAAAAAAATTATCCGATAAGTGTAGACCCTTGGGACGGTCATAATTAATTGTCCATATATCATGTTTCAAGACATTCTCTATAGTTTTATCCAGCATAAATATATTACTTACAACACAATTTGTATTCTGAAAAACTATCTCCATTTCCTTATTATTGATCGTATGCACTGAATATATGATTTGTTACCAATGTTTTGACAGGAAACAAAAACGTACTGGAACAGATATTGCTAATGATTTCAGGCAGGAAAAAAAGTAAAATCTGGAAGTAAGTGAGATGGTCATGAACAGACACAGGCTTATGAATATTTTTCGGTTTGATACGATCAGGGGGCGTATCCGCGCTTATACAATTGCCATTGTCTGTATTCCAATTATCATTGCAGCTCTTTTTTTTATTTTCTTTCAGCAAGAACGCCTTATCCAGCATGAAAAAAAGCAACTTGCTGAAACTCTGGGCCAAAATAAAAATACAATTGAAGCTTATGTGGACGTGTGCTTTCAGGATGTTTCATTTTTGACAAAAATTATTAAAGCGCACAGATCAGATATGAAAAGTGCTGCAAAAGAATTTAGCGATTACGATGAAAGCCATACAGGCATTGCAGCAGCGGTATTTGTTAATGCACAGGGCATTTCAGAAATTGACTCTATGGGCAAACCTGGTTTGTACGGGGGGGACAGGTATTACTTTAAACAAGCAATGATGGGCCGCCGCGCAATTACTACAGGAATCAACGGGCGTGTTTCTGGCAAGCCCGTGTGCATGTTTTCAATGCCAGTGACTAATCAGGATGGGGAATTTGACGGAGTCGTATTTTTGTCCATTCTCGTGGGCGAGCTTGACGCATGGCTGCACGGATCTTTTGTGCCGGACAAGCAGGGGTTGATACTGTGCGATGCGCAGGGAAACATACTCGCACCCCACAGGGTGGTTGCAAGCAACGCAGACGATGCAGCAAAGCAAATTCCCTTGCAGCTTATGCAACTTGATGAACATGGTCAGGTATTCGTGAACGATCAGGGCGTGAGCATGCTCGGCGCTTCCGTTGCTGTTGGGAACGGCGGTTGGCGGCTGGTGTATTTTCGGTCAGTAGACGAAATTCTGACAGGGTACCGCTGGCTTACAATTTTTGTCGGCCTTGGATCGCTGTGCGCCATATTGTTCATGATGCCACTGATGCGGCGCTTTTGTCGCAGCATTGAAGCCCCGCTTGAGGAGCTTACGGCCTATGCGCTTGAGCTGCGTAAAAATAATTATGAGGCAACAGGGCAATTGTGTGACCAGAAAGATATGCCCAGCGAACTCAAAATTCTGTTTGATGCGTTTACCGTAATGAGTTTCAGGGTCGCCAGGCAGATTAAAAAGGCCGAGGCCGTGAGCCTGAAAGACGCGCTGACAGGCCTGCATAACCGTCGTTTTTTGCAGGTTATGGGTACGGAATTTCTTAAAAAAACGCATTCATCAGGCCAGCAGTGCGCCTGCCTGATGCTTGATATCGACCACTTTAAAACTATCAACGACACCTTTGGGCACAATGCGGGCGATATGGTGTTGCAGCACACTGCGCGGATAATCAATGCCAGCGTGCGTAGTGCGGACCTCCTAGTGCGCTATGGAGGCGAGGAGTTTGTGGTTCTTGTTGCCTGTACGGATGCCCGGCAAGGCGAAGAGCTTGCCCACCGCATACGGCATGCGGTGGCAGCGAACCCCTTGCTGCATGACGACAACTCGCTTTCGGTAACAATAAGCATTGGGGTGGCGGTATGCGCAGATATGGCAGACATGGTGGAATCGCCAGAATCCGCCGAGGCGGCGTTGGCCGTCATGCTGATCCGGGCAGATAAAGCCCTGTATGCAGCCAAGGAAGCGGGGCGTGATGCCGTGGTAGTTGCAGCCTGAAGCGGCGACCGCATCATGCCATGTTACACCTAAATCAGTAACAGCCCGCAAAAGCGGTTATCTGTTAGCCTTGAGCGATAGAAGGTGGCAGGGAGCCTTTGTGCAGAATTGTGCGCACGGCCTGCCACCTTTCTTTTCTTGTCGTACGCGTTCGATTGGCTACAGACTGAAACTCATGCTGTTATGGATCACGTATGTCATTCTGAGATTGAAATGTTGTTATCAATAATTTCTGCTTATCTGCTTTAGTCATACTGTCAAAACATCTAATGTATGTTCGTAATGCCCAAGATAAAGAAATTGTTGTTACTATACTAATTCGGCTGTCTTGTTGCATCCGTGTTCTCTCGTGCCATTGCCTCAACGTATTCTCTTAATGCCACGGCATTATTCATTTCTGTAGCTTTGGCGGCGTAGAGCAGTATCACTATCGGATTCTGGCGAAGGATGGTTTGCAGTTGCGCAACAGCAGCCGGGGCGGCATCAAGCTCGGCGAAATAGCGCTCCTTGAATTCTGGCCATTTGGTTTCATCGTGTGCGAACCACTTTCGCAGGTTGTTTGATGGGGCGATATCTTTTAGCCACACATCCCACAGGGCGGCGCTTTTGGAAATCCCGCGGGGCCACAGCCTGTCCACAAGAACCCGTATTCCTGCTGGCTCGGCATCGTGTGCGTATACGCGGCGCAAAATAATGTTCATGGCAGTTAACCCTGTTTGGGGCGAGGCATACTGGGGGCACTTCTGCGGCCAGTAGGGCACGGGATCAGCCTTTATAGCCGATGCGCCGCAGCAAAGGCTGGGCAGTCTGTGCGCGAGAGCCTACAGGCCGGGGCAGCTTTTCTAAAATTGCGCAGCGTGATGGACAATGCAAGTCAAAATAGCCGAGTGACTTACCCGGCAGATTTCTTCGCCCGCAATCAGATGGATGGAAAGAGGTTTAAGCACGGCGGCCCGCATTGGGAGATATGGTAGGGAGATTATAGCGGCGTGCTGCGGATTTGCGCCGTGTAGCGCCCGCTTAAAGGAAAAATCCTGGAATGATTATATAAGTTGACAGGCTCGGCAGTTCCGCGTAGATACACCTTTCGCGTCGGGATGTAGCGCAGCCTGGGAGCGCACTTGAATGGGGTTCAAGGGGTCGAAGGTTCAAATCCTTTCATCCCGACCAGAGATTTAAAGGGAATTCATGGAAACATGGATTCCCTTTTCTCGTTTTTAACGGCTGTTTTTCCGCTTTCAATCGACAAAAAACCAGATTTCCCTGTCTGCAAGTTCAAAAAATCTGTTTTTTTACCTCACCACGCATAATTTGTGCCAAAAACAGTTGCCTGACTGTTGTCGTCAAGAAAAAAAAGGAATATGCAGAAAGCAAACCTGTTTTTTCGGCAAAACCAAGGAGGGTCATCATGTTTAAGCGTCTTATGCTTGCATTGGTTCTGTCCCTTGCACTCGCGGCTCCTGCGGCTGCGGAAAACACCGGCGTTTATGGCGGTCTAAAATTTATTGATTCCATTCAAAGCACTGGCCCGTTCTCTTTGAGCGGGGATGTGAAGGGGCTTGGCGTAGGTCAGTATTCGCAAAACACCGTTGGGGGCGGCATTTTTGTGGGGTACGACTTTTACCCGCAGTTTCAGGTGCCCATGCGCACAGAACTGGAATACGCGATACGAAGCAATATGACCAAAACCTGGGATCAGAAGGTAAATGGCGGAACGGCCTCGTTTAAGGGCGAGTGGGGCGTGCAGACGCTGTTTGCCAACGCATATTGGGACTTCCACAACTCCACGGCCTTTACTCCTTACCTCGGCGGTGGCCTTGGCATGGGATTCATCAAGACCAAGTACACTGCAGACGTTGACGGCGATGGGGATTCCGGCAGCCTGACGCAGTATGATACCGTTTTTGCATGGAATCTGGGCGCGGGCTGTTCCTATGCCTTTACGGAAAACATCTCGGCAGATCTGGCCTACCGCTTTGTGGGGCTGGGCTATACCGACATCAGCAAGCGCGTTGACGACAACAAGGTTTCCATCGGCAATACTCCGTATGCCAATGAATTCAGCCTTGGCCTGCGCTTTACGTTCTAGGCATAGGAAACGACAAACTGTCAGCTAGATCAGTGGGCCGGGGATTTCTCCGGCCCTTTTTTTGTGTGTTATTGCCGCAATAACCGCGCTTGGCTACGGTTGACCATATCGATAGATAAATAATATAAAGTATCTTGTCGCCACCCTGTCACTGGAGATGTTATGGACCTGAAAAAAGGACAAGACATAATTGATGGCTTTGACGCGCTGTTACAGTCTACAGATCCAGCCCTCGCGCATGTGCGGGTGGCGGCAGACGCATGGACGCTTACGGAAATTGTCGGCCATCTTGTAGATTCTGCTGCCAACAACCATCAACGGTTTGCTCGCTTGATATCGGGCAATCTTGAGCAGTTTCCCCCGTATGAAGCGGAAACTTTTGTAGCGGTTCAGCAGTATGACGGCTGTGATTTTGCAGAAATGGCAAAGTTCTGGCGGCAGTATAACTGGATGCTCATGCACATAATGCGGGCAATACCAGCCACAGCTCTTGAGAATATGTGGCAGCGCCCGGATGGGGCAAAGTCGCTACGGACTCTTGTTGAAGGCTATTTTGAGCATATACAGATGCACACAGACCAGTATCGCGAGCGCATGCAGCAAATACAGGATCTAGCGCACATCTGACGCCTTATCTTCAATATTGAAATGGCAAAAAAATACAAACGAGAAAAGGGAATTCATGTTTCCATGAATTCCCTTTAAATCTCTGGTCGGGATGAAAGGATTTGAACCTTCGACCCCTTGAACCCCATTCAAGTGCGCTCCCAGGCTGCGCTACATCCCGACGCGAAAAGAGTAACTACGCGGAACAGCCCTGCCTGTCAACATTTTTGCAACATTATTTTGCGTTTTTTAAGACTAATCCCACAAGCGGCGGAAGATACAGGGTGATATCCCCCTCATACCGACCCGGCAGGGGAGCAGTAAAATGCTCTGTTGGCGGGCTTTTTACTGCCAGATTGCCATGCCCGGCAAAGCGGATTTCGTCAGACGAAAGCAGCTCCGCATACTTGCCGGGGCTTACAGCAAAGCGCAGGCCTTTTTGCGCCACAAGCTCGTGAAAGTTGAAGGCAAAGAGCAGTTGCCCTCGCTCAAAGGCCAGCAGGCGTTTTTCTTCATGTATAAAGCGGAACATGGGCGGCTGGGCAAAGTCCTCAAGGTGGCTTTGCACAAGGGCGAGCATCTGCCTGTCCCATGAGGCCAGGGAGTGATATTTCAGCCCCGGGTCGTCCGCCAGCCGCCATTGACGGTGCGCTTTTTTTTCCGCATCCAGCCATTCGGGATGCCCGAATTCGCAACCCATAAAGTTCAGATAGCCCGCATCTGCCGTTGCCAGCGTTATAAGCCGCATGAGCCGATAAAAGGCCAGCCCGCGCGATATGTTCCAGCTCTCGGCCTTGTTGCCCATATGGCCGTACATGGCATCGCCCAGCAACCGCCAGATCATGGCATCGCTGCCGTTGATGTGCTGGTCGTGGCATTCCACATAGCTGATTGTGCGGTCGTAGGGCCGATGGTTGGTCATTTCATACCACAGGCTGCCCATGTCGCGCGGCTCTTCAATGCACTTGGCCCAGTAATCGGGAATACCCATTGCAAAGCGGTAATCAAAGCCAAGGCCGCCTTGCTCTGGCGGGCAGGTCAGCCCCGGCATGCCGGAAAATTCTTCGGCAATGGTCATGGCTGATGGGGCAAGCTCATGCGTGAGGGCATTGGCAAGGTTGAGATACAGCTCCCCGTTCACATCTGCGCGGGGCAGGCCGTTTTTGCCGTAAAAGCAGCGCCCCACATGAGAAAAGTCGTCATCCTCGCCAAAATCCGCATAGAGCATGTTGCCCACGGCATCAAAGCGGAAGCCGTCCACGTGGAATTCTTCCAGCCAGTAGCGGCAATTGGAGAGCAGAAAACGCCGCGTTGCCTCCTGACTGAAGTCAAAAGATGGCGTTCCCCACTGGTTTTGCTGCTCGGTAAAAAAATACCTGCTGCCATCGTACTGCGCCAGCCCTTGCTCCGTGTTGGCGCTGGCGTGGCCGTGGGGCACATCAAGTATCACCGCCAGCCCCAGGCCGTGCGCGGTGTCCACAAGCTCCTTAAAGCCGTCCGGGGTGCCGTAGCGAGAGGACGGCGCAAAATAGCTGCCCACCTGATAGCCAAAGGATTTGTACAGCGGGTGCTCCAGTATGCCCATGAGCTGCACCGCCGTGTAGCCGCAAGCCTTGATGTGGGGCAGGATGTCGCGGCAAAAATCCGCATAGCTGCCCACGCTGTCGCCCTTGTGCGCCTGCGCTGATTGCGCCATGCCCACATGAGCCTCGTAAATACGTGGAAAGGCCTGCCGGGCAGGGCGGTGATGCTTGACGCGGTAGGGTTCATCCGGCAGCCACAGGCGGGCGCACCATTGCTCCGGCACAGCCGCGTTCTGTTCCACCCAGTTGGCAAAGGCTGGCACGCGCTTGAGGGCCTTGCCGGGGTGCTGCGCGTCCTGCGCATGCGCGGGAACCAGCCGCAACTCCACGTAGGTGCCGTGTTGCAGGGCATCGCCGGGCAGTTCCAGTTCAAAAATGCCGTCTGCACAGCGCTCAAAGCGATATTTGGCGTGGCGCTGAAAGTTCAGTTTGTCGGTGGTGAGCCACAGGCTTTCGGCATTGGGCATGTATTCGCGCCAGCGCCAGATGTTGCCTGCGGGCGTTGTGAGGCGGTGAGCGCCAAAGGTGAGATGCTGACCAGCGTAGGCGCTCAGCGAACCGTAGAGGGTGCGTATGCGCTCAATTTCAGCCATACAGGCTTGGGTGCGGCGTTGAATGAAGGGGCGGTACTGCTCCAGGGCAGGGTCATCCAAAGGACTGCCGGGAGAAGCGGAAGGCATGGCGGATCTCCTGTTTATGGTTGCCCGAAAGTGGCGGGCGCAGGCTCGTCATGCATTGCCCGTCCGGCCCGGAAGCCGGACGGGCACAAGGGCCATTGCTGGCCCAGAAGCGTCAGTTATTTGCAGCAGGCGCGCCAATCCTTGGCCGAAAGTTCGGCAAGGCATTCCACCAGAGCCTGAGTGCCCTTGCTGCCCTGGCCCTTGGCCTGCAGGATGCGGTAAAGCTGGTCAGCCAGGGTGATGCCGGGCAGCACAAGCTTCATGCGGCGGCATTCGTCAAGGCAGAGGCCCAGATCCTTGATGAAGTGGTCGATGAAGAAGCCGGGGGCAAAGTCGCCCTTGAGCATGCGGCGGCCAAGGGTGTTCATGGCAAAGCTGCCGCCGGAACCGGCAACCACAAGTTCCATCCACTTGGCAACGTCAAGGCCTGCTTCCTGCGCAAAGAGGAAGGATTCGCAGGTGCTGATCATCACGCCAGCAATGGCGGCCTGATTGGCAAGCTTGCCCTTCTGGCCAAAGCCAGCGCCGCCGCAGTGCAGAATGTTGGTGCCCATCTTGTTGAAGCAGGGCAGTACGCGCTCGTAAGCCGCGTTGTCGCCGCCCACAAAGATGGAGAGCTTGGCATCGCGCGCGCCCACATCGCCGCCGGTAACAGGGGCGTCCAGTGATTCGCAGCCCTGCTTTTTGGCGGCAGCGGCAATGCGCTCGGCCAGCACGGGGCTGGAGGTGCTCATGTCGCACACAATGCCGCCAGCGGCCAGGCCGCGCAGCACGCCGTTTTCGCCCAGCGTCACTTCTTCCACATCATGGGGGTAGCCCACAATGGTAAAGACCACGTCAGAGGCTTCGGCGACGGCGCGGGGGGTATCGGCCCACTTGGCGCCCTTGGCGAGCAGGGGTTCGGTTTTGGCCTTGGTGCGGTTATATACGGTCAGCGGCCAGCCGGCTGCCTGAAGGTGTCCAGCCATCGAAAGGCCCATAACACCCGTGCCAATCCAGCCAATACGCATTTTGTCAGCCATTGATTCTCTCCTTTTGTCTACTGAAAACGGCGTTCAAGAATTGCTTTCTGCATGGCCTCGCGCGAAACGGTTTTGTTTTTGCGCACCGCGTCCACGTGGAGCCGATACAGTTCAAGGTTTCGATGCATGTTCTCATTGAAGGGGTCATTGCCGCTGAAATCTTTTGCAAGGGATGCATCTGCGGCGGCAAGAACTTCGGGAGCAAGCAACGCGCTTTCTTCTACCTTGCTGCGGTAGAAGGTGAGGGACTTTTCAATGCTCGTATCAAGCATCACAAGGCCCCGGTTGGCAGTATCCAATATCTGCTTGAGCTTTTCAAGGGCCGCACCCTTGGCAGAAGCTTTTTCACGCTCCATACTTTCAATTTGCGTTTTCAAACTGTTACGTCTGCTGGAGTAATTTCTTATGGTTTCGATCATATATACGCCAGTACGCAGCAGCGATTGCGCTTCAAGCTGCTTCTGACGTTCCAGCATGATATTGTTTTCCTTGATGGTATTGCGCAGATCCTGAAGATTCTTGCGGGATGCCTCATCCGGCGCGGCCGCCAGCAGACGGTCGAGCTCATCAAGAGGATTACGGGCGGTCTGGCCGTCCTGCGCCAGCGGGGCCAGTTTTTCGCCAGCCTTGTTCCATTCTGCGGTCAGTTCCTGCGGACGCCCGCCGCCGGGAGTGTTGATACCCGATATCACAGGGCGAAAGCCCAGATCGCGGGCGTGTGCGGGGCCGTCTGTGAGAAAAAATGGCATTTCTTCCCTGCGGCCAGGCAGAATCTCCGCATCGCCAGAGAGGAAGGAGCCGCCCTTGCGCACAAAGCCGCCAGCAGAGCCGTGCAAACGGCCAGCCATTGAAAAGCGAAAGGCATCCAGCACCATTTCCGCCGCATTGCCAGCGGTGTCGTAAATGCCAAGCGGATTGGGCTTGCGCGAACCTATGTTTGCCATGCCCTCGGCCCTTGCGCCTTGCTCCGGCCTGTAAACGGCGTAGTCGGCCTTGCTCTCCCCGGTGGGCAGGGCAAAAAAATCCTCCTGCAACAGCAGCTGGCTGCCAGCAGTCTGCCCGCCGCGCGCGGCGTATTCCCATTCCGTTTCAGTGGGCAGGCGCACAAAGCCTACGTTGCGCTGGTCGCCAGCAAAGCGCGGCAGCGAATCGGGCGCGTTCTGCAAAAGCCATGTGGTGTAACGGCGGGTAAAGTCCACGGCATCGTACCAGCTCATATCTGTAGCGGGGCGGGCCGCTTCCGCGCCAGGGTTTGCAGTATCCGGGCAGGCATTGTCCATCACGGCATGCCATTGCAGGTTGCTGACTTCGTACTTAGCCACAAGATAAAAGTAGTTCTGCCCCTGCGGAGCCTGTTTGCGCCAGGCTGCGGGCAGGTCTTCAAGCGTAAAAGCCCCGGAAAGCGCGGTATTGTAGCGCCGGTCGTAGAAGGCTCGATCCTGATGGGCACTGTCGTCCACACCGGGGCGCATGGGCATATCCCACAGCAAGCCTTTGGCGGGCACTGCCACCAGCTTGAAAACCATGCTCAGGCCGCAGGGCATGGGCAGGATGATGTCGTTATCCGCCGGTTTGGGATTATAGGCGTCAGCCGTACTCACATCGGCCTTGCGGGCCAGGGCCGCCAGCACGGATTGCGAGGCGCAGGGGGCAAGAAGCAGGGCGCAGCACACAGCGGCGGCAAAACCCCACTGCAAGGGCGCGAGATTGCGGATGCGCAGATCAGATTTCACGGATAACCTCCGAGGGTTCAACGCGGGCAGCCCGCAAAGCAGGGGCAAGGGCGGCCAGCAGGGCAAGCCCCGAAACTGCGGCAAAGGCCAGCGCAAAATGCTCTGGCAGCAGGAGGCATACCTGCTCCATGCCGATAACGCTGGCGCTGAAAAGTCTGTTGATGGCAAAGGCCGCCACCCCGTACACGCCGGAGGCCAGCGCCGTGCCCGCAAGGGCTGTGAGCAACGATTGCGCCAGCGGAAACAGCATAAGCTTGCCCGTGGTGAAGCCGTGGAGCCGCAGCAGGCCGAGGATGCGCTCCTTGCGTTTGATGCCAGCCAGTACGTTGCTGGCGGTGGACGCCAGAAAACCAATGCCTGTTGCTGCGCAGATGAGGGCAAATATCAGGTTGAGGGCGCGCGCAAGCGCCGTAACCTGCTCGATTTCTTCCGCATGGGTGTACACATCAAGTTTTTGGGCGGCAAAGGCCTCCCGCAGTGGCATCACATGGTCAAGGCCGCGGGCGTACAGGCGGAATCCTGGATAGATACGCTCGCCCTGAGGGCGTGGCTCACCTGTCCAGCCATTCTGCGCGCCCAGCTCCGGCACGGCGCGACCATCGCGGTAGTCTTCCGTAGCTTCCATGAGAGGCAGCGGCACGTAGGCCACATCCTTTTGCTGGGCGGCAAGGGGCAGCACTGCCGCCACGCGCAGGGCCACGCGGGCAGTCTGCACCTTGCCCTGAAAGCGCCGTTCAACCTTTCCATTGAGGGTGTCGCCCTGTTTAAGGTGCAGCTTTTCCGCTGCTGAGGACGACAGGGTTACGCCAATGGCTTCTGTGTCGGGCGATTGCGGCATGGTCGGCACCGCAGCGTCAAAGCGCAGCAACAGGGGGTCGCCCTCGGCTGTTGGCTCCAGCGAGGCCACCAGCACAGAGCGGGCATCGCCATTGCCCGCGCTCAGATCCATGGTGGCGGCAATGGAGCGCGTACGCGGCAGCACAAAGGCCACATCCGGGTGGGCTGCCAGTTTGGCAAGATATTCGGGCGTGTATCTGCCGCTTATGACGGGTGAAATTTCAAGATTGCGGGGATCGTTGCGCAACCGTTCGGTGAGGGTTTGCACCACGCCGAATTTTACGCCGTAGAGCACCAGCAGGGGAGTGAGCACAGCAGCCAGCCCTAGCACGGCGCAGGCCGAGAGCAGAAATTCGTGCCAGTAGTCCTTGCAGGCCAGCCGCAGCATGGTTGTCCAGGTATTCGCCGCCATGATCAGGCCGTCCTCCCTGTCCAGTGGAGGATGGACGCGCTGCCGCCCTTGTCCTGTTCCACACGCACCGGCGCGAGCACAAAGCCAGCCTGACGCGCCTGCTCAAGGTTGTGCGTGACCATGACCACTGTGATGCTTAACTGGCGCGCCAACTCCGCAAAAAGCCGCAGCACGTTGGCCGCATGACCAGGATCAAGCGCAGCAGTTGGTTCGTCCGCCAGCACGACCGATGGCCCGTGCGCCAGCGCCGAAGCTATGGCGACCCGCTGGCGTTCGCCCACGGAGAGCGTTGCCGGGTAATGCCCCAGCAAGTGCCCGATGCCTAGCCGATCAACCACGATTGTGATGGCCTCCTGCCGCGTGGCAAGGGTGCCAAGGCTCTTGCAGCGTAGCACGATATTTTCGCGCGCGCTCAAAAAAGGCAGCAGGCCGCCTGTTTGCAGCACATAGCCAAGATAGTGCAGACGCAGCAGGGCCAGAGCATCGGTGCCGCCACTGCGCCACGCGGCCAGAATATCCGTGGTGGCACCAGCCTGCGGGCTGAACATAAAACTGGCGGCGGCACTGGCGGGATGGGGCAGGTCGTCTTGCCGTGACCCCACGGGATTGTGCGGCAGGGCAAAGCCCTCGGGCGTCATATCCGGGCTGAGGGCGCAGGCCAGCATATCCAGTGCCGTGCTTTTGCCGCAACCGCTGGGGCCAACCAGAGCCAGCAGACTGCCACGCGGCACGTCAAGCTGCTCTATGCGCAGGCGAAAGCCTTCGTCACCGGGACGGGTTTTGCCAATATTGCGCAGGCTGAAAACCATGTCGGACATTAAAACTCCCAGCATTGCGGCGTGCCGCAGGCTTTTGCTGTTGCCGGTTTCCTGACCCATTGCCGTGCCCGTTGGGGCAAAAATTGTGAGAAATTGTGTTCCCTGCCAGGGAAGGGGCCTATTTATCAAGGACGTGTACGCTGTTGCTACTCGACCTGAATAAAAAAGCATCCTGACGCGGGCAGGGGACAAAAAGCCCTAGGGCAGCATGCTCAGCGGCACACGATAAACCCAGTCGCCGGGGTTGGGCTGACCGAAGCTTTCCCAGTTGGCGCGGTCGCGGTCATATTCCTCATACCGGGCAAGCCGGGATTTGAGGCGGTTGATAAAGGCCGTCTGTTCGCCCACGCTCATGCGGTACCAGTCTTCCTCGCGCAGCAGCATGACGTCGCTCTTGTAGGGCAGGCCGTCCAGAAATTCGGAAAGCACGCCAAGCTCGGCCAGATTCTTGCCCTGCGTGGGCATGTTGGGGTCGCGGGCCATGCGGGTGGAAGCAGAAAGCACACCCTGGAAAAAGTCGCGCGCGTCAGTCTTTTTGGTGCGCTCGGCATTGTCGATAATGGCCTTGAGCTGGGCGCTCAGATCGTTGAGCTGGTTCTTGGTCAGCAGCACTGCCACGTCAACACTGGGAGTCTGCCTGCTTTTGGCAAGCTGGCTCAGATCCATGTCTGCAATCCAGGAGTTAACCACGGAAGGCGCGGCGTTTTCACGCGTCTTGCCAAGGTATTCAAGCTGCATGGCATAGCCGAGGGTCGCTGCCAGATTGGCGGCCTGATCCTCCGCCGAGGCAGTCTGCGGCTTCTCGTCCTTGGGCTTGGTCATGATTTTGCCTTCGGCGGTGTTCTTGACCATATCGAGCATGCCAGTTGCCAGAGTCTTGGTGATGGCGGCAAACTGCTCCGCACCCTTGGCAGGCGTGGGGGCAGACACCACCAGATAGTTGGAACGGTTGCCCGAAAGCTTGCTCAGCGCGCGGTAGCTCTGCTCCGCATAGGCGTGGTTGGCGTTGCCGCCGGGGCTTTTGAGGTGCAGGGCGGTAATCCAGATGCCCTTCTGGCGGGCAAAATCGTTGACTTCGCTTGGGCCCATTGCCACCGAGGCAAACTTGTCGCCGCTTTTGAGCGGGCCTGCATCGGTAATCAGCAGGATCAGGCGCGAGGAATAGTCGCTCCAGTTCAGACCTTCAACGGCCTTGTACACGCCAGCCAGCGAATCCTCGTTGAAATCGTGGCTGGAAACCTTGGCTTCCTGTACTTTTGAAAGCTTTTCTTCAAGGCTTTTGCGGTCTTTTGCCGTGGCAAAATCGCTCACAACTTCGGTGGTGTATTCCAGACCGGGCGTAGCCTTGGTGCTGCTACGAAAGGCCACAACGGCAAAGCCCACGTTGTCGGTCATGTGATCTTTTTCAATCTTGTCGTATATCTGCCGAACCACATTCAGGCTCTGGTCGATATAGGGCTTCATGGAAATGGTGGTGTCGATGACAAGGGCAATGCCGGTCTTGGGCGGGCCGTTCTTGCCGTCCTTGTTCTTGCCGTTGCCTGGGTCGATGGAGGCCACCCGCAGAAACTTGACGCCGTCAAAGGGGTCTTTCATGTCCAGTATGGGCATGAGATAAAAGCGCTTTTCAGACACTGCGCCCTGCGCGTCCGTCGGTTCGCTGGCAAGGATGGGCATGGTTTCCGGTGCGGGCTGGTTGCTCTGGCGCAGGCTTGCGGCCTGTGCTTCAAGAGCATCGAGCCTTTTTTCCATGTCTGGTGCGGCGCAAAGTTCGTTCAGGCCTGTTTCCGTCTTGAAAAACAGCACAGGATCGCGCCCGGTGCGGGGCGTGAACAGCAGGGTGAGCGACTGGTTCCAGTCCGTAGCCTTGGCGACCTCCATCCAGCCCTCGGGCTGCGCGGTGGAAGCGCCAACCTGAAGGTACGCGTCCTTGCGGTCATAGACGTACATAACCGTAAAGGGCACCACGCTTTTGCGCACCACGGCGCCATCGGCCTTTGGCTCGGCCAGCAGGGCCGCGCCGGGATGGCTGACCACCCGCTGGAACAGCGTTTTTTTACCCTGCTGCAACAGGGGCGCGGCAGAAGAGGTGGAAACAGTGCCAGCAAGGCAGACGCCAAGGCCCAGCACCAGCAGGGCTACAAGGCAGCAACGGCGAAACATGGGCATGCAATGCATAGTGAACTCCTCGCGGAATACAGCAATTCTAGGTCAAACTGCTCGGGGGCCGCGTTTATTGCCAGTTTTGCAGCAGGGAGCGCGCCTCGGCATCACCCTTGGCCTCAAGGGCGCGGGCGTGTTCTTTCAGCGTGTCCAGTGCCGCCTTGGCCTGAGGCTGGCCCTTTTGCAGGGCCTGCTCATACCAGCGCTTGGCCTGCGTGAGGTCGGCGGGGATGCTGCCGCGCGGCAGGGTGCTGGCAGGGTCGTAAAACTGACCCACAAGGAACATGGCTTCGGCATCGCCTTTCTGCGCGGCATCTTCCAGCAGCAAGAATGCGGCATCGCTTTCTTCCGGCTTGGCGTCGGCCTTGCGCAATGGCTTTGCCATGGCAAGGCTCACGTCGGGCAATGCCTGCCCGCGCAACTGCTCACGCGCCGAGGCAAGCGGAGAAAGCGGCTGCTTGGCGGCATCCGCTCCTTGCTGCCCGGCATCTGCTGGCTTGGGCTGCGCCTGATCCGGGTTTTGGGGCTTGTCCGCATTCTGCGTCTGCTCAGGAGGCGTGGGCAGGGGGGCCTTTTCCGGCTCGCGCAGCAAGAACCACCACGCGGCCACGCCTGCGGCAATGGCTGCAAGCACCAGCAGGATCACAAGCCCGGCCTTGCCGCCGGATTTGCCTTCCTCCTTGCTTGCCATTTCAAGCGGAGCTTCGTGTTGCTGGGGCGCTTGCGGCTCCTCAAAAGCCAGAGGCGGCTCCGGCGATTCCAGCACTGGTTCCGGCTCCGGTTCGGGAGCAGGCTGCACGACAGGCGGGGGAGTTTGCGGAGCGCCAGCGCCCATGCCATGCCCGCCCGCAATGTTGGAATATATGAGCGATTTTACGGCAAGGGCGCAGCTGCCCACGCCGCGCAGGCTGATGCGGTAGGCATCGAGGTTGTCCACTTCGTCCACCACCGCAGGGCCGACCGCCAGCCGCAGGCTGCCGCCGTCATTGTCCCAGGCCTCGGGGGTGAGCAGGGTTTCGCTCTCCTGCCAGCCACGGGGGCCAAGACATTTGCCGTCAGATGCCCGCAGCAGGGTAAAGCCGGGTTCACTCACATCGCCTGCGTCAAAAATCTCGATGATTCCGTTGCCGGGGCCGCGCCCGGTATCGGCTGAAATGCTGGCGCGCATGATTTATCCTTTGAACGCCTGCAAAAGTTCGCGCAGGCGGTTGTTCTGTTCGGGGTTGACGCTCTGCTGGCCGTCAAAATCCACATTGGCCATAACGCTGTAGGCCATGGCGCGCAGCCAGTCGGTATACCACAGGCGGTCATAGGGCGATTCTTCCTCGCCGATGCGGGGTTCGCCCTTGATTTCCTGCGGTGGGTTAAACAGGGGCACGCTTTTGCCGCCAACAACAACGGTGCGCCGCGTCTGATCCTTGAAGCGTGGGTCAAAGCCCCACCAGTCCACAAAGGCGTTGATGGCGTCCGCAGCAAGGCTCACCTGCTTCCACATGAGGCGCTCGCGGGCCATGTTGCTGAATGCCGATGAGCGGCGCAGCTCAGCCTCCAGATTTTCGCGCAGCTTGCAGCGCGCTGCGGCCTGCACTAGCTCGTGACAGAACTGGTCAAGTTCCTTGGCTGGCAGGCCAAGCTGGCCCCTGACTTCCACATCGTTGCAGAGGTCGCGCAGCCGCCCTGTCCAGTGATCCATGACCATTCCGGCAAAGACCTGGGCGCTGTCCTTTACTTCTGCATCAACGGCGTCTGCCGCTGGCGCGGCCACGGGAGCGTCGTCGCCAAAGATGTCGCCCAGAATGTCGTTGGCGGAAACGCGCGCGCCCACAACCTGCGCAGGCGCTGCGGTCTGGCCTTCATCCGGGCTTTGGCGGGCGTTGAGACAGATTTCGTACAGGTCAAAATCGCGCACCTGAAGGCGGCGCAAAAATTCGCCGAACAGTTGCTTTTCCGCAACCTTGGCCATCTGCGAAACCAGCAGGCGCGTGAGTTGCTCCTTTTGCCTGCGCAGTTCTTCCCTGTCGTCCGTGCGGTAGAAGGGCGCAAGCCCGGTGCGCAGGCGCTCGCATTTTTCAACAAGGCTGCCGCTGATCTGCTGCCGCTTGAGTTCGGGGTTGCACAGGGGCCTCAGGCTCTGACGCAGCAGGCCAACGCCGCCGTCGTTGAGCGTCATGGCCGCCTGCCAGGCCCGTTCCGGGTCAGCAACATGTTTCTGCACCAGTGGCGATTGCATGAAGGACTGACGCACCTCTTCCACAAAGGCCTGCTGTTCCTGCCGGATGCCGGTTTCACGCCTGTCGGCGTAATCAAAAATGGCCTCGCACAAAAAGTTGGGATTGCGCAGCAAAAAGACATTGTTGAAGGGGTGCGTGCCGTCCCAGTTTTGCGGCCAGTCGTGCACCTGACCGAAAAAGTTCACCAGCGAGGATTCCAGCCGGGTTGTCCAGCGGGTTTCCACAGAGGGCGATCCGGCCTTTTTTTCAAACTCCATGTCCATCTTGGTAAGCACAAAAAAGAGCGCTGGCGCTTTGCTGGCACGCATTTCCGGTGTTTCGCCGTGGGTGGAGCATATCCATTCATACACGGCCTGCGGCAGATCCTGCACCTCCTGGGTGCTGGGTCCGATGCAGAGCAGCATGCTGGTGAGTTCTTTTTCTTCGCGATAGCGCTCAAAGAGGTAAGCCACCTTGCCGCGCAGAAAGAGTTCCTTGAGCATGTCCTTGCGGCTGTCCAGCGCGGCGCGCAGATCGCTGAACTTGTAGCGCGCGCGGTAGCCGGGGAAGTCCAGCAGGTCGGTGTGGTCAAAGAAATCATCCGGCTTTTCACGCATGTAGATGGTGATTTCGGCCGTAAGGGCCGTCACCAGCGCGCGCGGCAGGTCAGCCTTGCGGCCCTCCGCGCCCACAAGGGTCAGCATGTCTGCGAGCGGCTCGTTGAGGCCCTGCAACCGCGCCACGTCAATAATACTGTTGCTGCGGGGTATGAGCGCGTCAATGGCGCAACATGCCTCGGCAGC
The DNA here is from genome assembly GCF_902477725.1 of uncultured Desulfovibrio sp. Lineage (NCBI taxonomy): Bacteria > Pseudomonadati > Thermodesulfobacteriota > Desulfovibrionia > Desulfovibrionales > Desulfovibrionaceae > Desulfovibrio > uncultured Desulfovibrio sp. The sequence continues at coordinate 20,007 of NZ_CABSIF010000008.1, forward strand.
GTTGCCAAGCTGGCGTAGAGCCGCGCCAAGCTGTATATACACTGCCTGAAATTCAGGCACGCTGTCCCAGATCAGGCCCACAAGGCGGGCGCGGTCTTCCAGCTCCAGACGGGGGGCCAGTTCCATGGCCCGCACCCAGTAACCGTTCTGGAGCATCTGCACTCTGGGGCGCGAAATGAAGTTTTTATTCACATAATCGCGCAGCTCTTCCACATCGTCCAAACTCATGCCGCCGGGCACGGGCGCAGACTGGGCGCGGCCCTGAAGGCTCTCCAGCTCCTTGGCGAGGGCTTCGGCATTGGGTGCGTCCTTGTGGTCGCAGTCCGCATAGTACGTATTGGCGAGCACCCGGGCCACGTCAGTTTCTGAAAGCAGACGCAGACGGATGGGGTAGGCCTCGGTAATACCCTCAGGCGGCGTGGTGGTAAAACGCGTGACCAGCCCCGTGGATTCCTTGCCGCCCTCTGGGTTGATATCCTTGATAAAATTGAAGGTTTGACCGCAAAAATCGGCCAGAAGCACCTTGTCCGCATCACTGGCAAGGGCCGAGATAAGGTAGGACTTGCCCGACTGGCTGGGGCCAAACACGCCTACGCACATCTTGCGGCGGGCCGCCTGCTCGCACTTGCCGAAAAAGCGGGCCGCATGGCGCAGATCCTTTTGCAGGGCCGCGCGTTCGTTGCCCACAAGCTCGGCATTGTCCTGAAGCCATGCCCCTGCGGAACGCGAAGTTTCCGCCAGTTCGCGGCAGTGCCGCGCTAAATCCATATCCTGCTGCTGCATAACCATCCTCAATTATCCGGCGTCGGTGACAATGCCCGTATCCAGCCAGTAGCCTTCGTCCAGTTTCAGGGTTTGCAGGCGGATTTCAAGATCGCGGCGGTCAACGCTGCGCTCCTGGCAATCCACGATGGAATCAATGCGGAACTCGCCTTCGCTGCGGCGATCCTTGTCCGTCTCGCTGCGGATATCTTCCTCATCCAGGGCATCGGCAACGCTCAGGCTGACCTCAACCCGGTAGGGAAGACGGCCCGAAGCGCGGGAGCGGGCTTCCTCCGTGGCAAAGGTCAGCAGATGGTAGCGGGTAGTGGGCCAGCGCTCTGCATCCAGCTGCCTGTAGCCGATGGAAAGCGGCCCGCTGAAGGCCACGGCCCGGGTTTTGTCCGTGCCGTCCTTGCTGTCCACATCCACGGTAAACCAGACCTTGGGGCGCTTGAGCTGGCTGTTAATATCCATCTCGCCGATATAGCGCGCGGTGGACGTAAGCTTGAGCGCGCCGGAATCAAAGGAGAATCCTTCCAGATGCCCGTCGGCCAGCGCACAGAGGATGGCCCCCACCACAACCGTGGTTTTGGGGTCGGTAATGCGGCCCTGCGCATCGGCAAAGGGATACCACGAGCCAGCGTGATAGCGCCGCATGGGAATGATCCTGTCTGGCGGCACGGGCAGCTTGGCAAGCACTGTGGCGATAACGCCGTTCCACGAACTGGGCCGCCCGGTGAGCAGCAGCACATCGCAATCGTACATGTGCACCACTTCGCACAGGGCGGAAAGCGTTGAGCCAAGCGTGCTGCGGATGGTTTCTTCCACTGCGGCCTGATTGACGCTGATGGGCACATCAAGAATGTTGAAGTTCTGGATGAAGGATGCGGAACGCCGCACTATTGCCTTTACATCCCGCAGGGTTGCAGGCTGAGGACGTGGCGCGAGGACTGCCGGGCTGATCCGGGGCGAATCCGCTGCAGACTTTGCCGCAGCTGGTGCGGCATCCGCCGCCGTGTCTGCCGCAGCATCAGCCGTTTCTCCGCTGCCCACAGGGTCAGGCTCAAAAAAGTCGCCCAGCGTGCAGTTAAAGACACTGCCGCGCAGGTCGGGATTTTCGCAGGTTGCCAGCAGCCCGAGGGCAACGGGCACGGCTATCTGCCGCACCAGACGCAGACGGGTGTTTCGGTCTTCCTGCGACATGCCGATGGAATCGCGCCCAAAAAGCTGCCCCAGAAGCGAGCGCGGCTCTGCAAGTCCCTCGCGGGCCAGAGCCTGGCCAATGGCCGGAATCACATGGTTGGCCACCACTTCGCGCAGCACTTCATCGCCCGCAATGTTGAAGCCGTCCCTGAATTCCGTATGCGGCTTGATGCGCGCGGTGTCGCCCTCGCCGCTGGCAAGCTCGAAGGTGGTGATGGAAAGGTCGGTTGTGCCGCCGCCAATATCAATGGAAGCCATGCGGATGCACGGATGGTTACCGCAGGCCTCGCGCGGCTTGCCCATGAGTCGGAAAAGATGATGCGCGTCGCCATGCTGTTTGACGGCAAGCTCGTTGTAGAGCAGCACAAGCTGCGAGCAACTGGCTTCGTCCCAGTCGCAGCGCACCTGCGGGCTTTGGCGGTAATCGCCCGTAAGGCTGCGGGTTTGCAGGCGGGGCGTATACCACTGGCTCCAGCCCAGTGCATCCCACACCACACGCACGGCCCACGTGACCCAGCGGCGAAAAATACGTTTTTCCGCAACGGGCATGGCCGTAGGCACCGTAAAAATGAGCCTTCTGAGCCTGCGGGGCAGGTTGGGCAGTTCACGGCGCGCGCGCGTGGCTGGCGAATTGATGGTCACAAGGGCCTGAGTCAGGATTTCGCCCAGCATGAAGAGCATGAGCGACGAGCGCGTAAACAGCGATTCAAAAATCGGCTCAGGCTGTTGCTTTTGCAGGGCGGGACTTTTTTTGAACATGGGGTCGTCAAAGCACGAAAGCGGCGTGCCCTGCGGGTTCAACTGGCGCGGAAACAGCCCCCGGCTGACCATGGGTTCTGACTTGCCGCCAGTGTTGTAGCGCCAGCTCTGCTGCCATGGGCGCTCGTCCCACAGGTAACGCTTGGGGCTGGACATGCCTGTCGTGCCCTCGGCGCACACGGCCTGCGTGGCGAGGCGGGCGGCTTCCGGCCCGATGCGAACGGCAGAAGGCCAGGCAAAGGCCGGAGTCTGGCGGCCCGAGCGGCGCGAAAGCGCATCATTGCCAAAGGCCGCATCCGCAAATTCCACACGCGTTTCAAAGGGGTCGGAATAGATGTGCTCCGGCTGGCTCAGATCGCGCAGTTCAAGCAGGTAACTGTCGTTGAGGTTGGTAATGCGTTGGGGCAGGGTTTCCACCAAGATGCCCGTGGTACGCGAATTGCCGATATCCAGCACCAGATCCACATCCACCGGGGTATCGCGGTCAGGATTGATGACCTGTGCCGCCAGATCGTTGAGCGCAAGGCGCACCACGTCAAGCCAGGTGAGGTAGGAGGCCAGATGCTCCAGCACATAGGGGTAGCCATCGTGCCATGCGCCGCGCCCACGGTGTTGCGACTGCTTCCACGCATCGTAGAGGCCGTGGAGCCATTCATCCACCCATGCCGCGTTGAGAAACCACGAATTGTCGCGCACGAGGTGGGCCAGCATAAAATGCCCGTGGGCCGTCACATCCTGCGGCGAAAGCGCATGGTACTGTTCGCCCTGAGCGGGTCGGTCTTCCACATTGGTGTCAAACATGAGCACAACGCGAAGCAGACTGTCATCCCTGTCGGAGCGCATAACCCGCGCCCTCGCCCAGTTGGAAGGGCCGCATTCAAAGCGCTTGCCGCCGTCCGGCCAGGGCTGGTCGAGCGTGCGCAAAAAGGGAATGGGCAGCCAGTGGCCTTCCCATGCATCCAGCGCGCGGCGGGCTTCGATGCTGTAGTCCTCATCGCAGGGCAGGCCGCTCAACTGGTCGATAAAGCCGTTTTCCGTTTCTGTCAGACAGCGCAGATAGTGGGTGTAGCGCGTCTGCTCGTCGGATTCTTTCTTTTTTTCTTCGCGAAAATACCGCCGCAGTCTTTTGACGGCATCTTCGGGCATGGAGAAATCAAGAAACTGCGGGCAGCCGCCGGGAATAATGCTGACCGGCGAAAGGTAACGGGGTATGGCATCCATCATTATTTCCTTTTGAAACGGGCATCCCACTTGAGATTGGCCCCGCCAAGCTCTCTGCCCTTGCACTGGGTGGTGTTTTCCTGTCCGGTACATTCAACCTTTTGCGGAACATAGGTGCCGCCACGCGGGCAACGGGCCTGACTGGAATCAAACTGCAACTGGTTGCCCTGAAACCGCGCCGAGGCCGAACCGCTGCATACCTGACCATTGCGTTCGCGCACAAGGCGGCGGCCCTTGCCGCTTTTGTCAAAGCAGTATTCTGCAATGATCGGCTCGTTGGAGGGGTGCGAATACAGGCCGGTTTCGCTTGTCCAGCAGCCCTCAAGAAAAGTCAGATCGTTCTTTTTGGCCGCGTCTTCAGGAATGGTAAGGTTGTCATTCTTCTTGGGCGCGGGTTTGGGCGGCTCCTGCGGCTTTGGTTCTTCCTTGGGCAGGGGCTTGGGTTCCTGTTTGGGTTCAGGCTTTGGCTTGGGCTTGGGAGCTTCCGCCACCTTGGGCGGCTCTACAGGCGTTTCGCCAAGGAAGGGTTCCACCACTTCAGGGTCGGGCTTGGGCTCTTCCTTCTTTTCCTCAACCTTGGGGGGCGTTGGCGTTACCGGAGGCGCAACAGGCTTGCACAGGGCCGCACGCTCCTGCAACTGACGCCACAGGAGGGCAAGCTGATCTTCGTTGGCGGCGGCTTTCTGTTTTTCGGCCTCCAGAGCGCTGCGGTCAACGGGCATGCAGCCCGAAGGCAGAGGAGAAGGCAAAAGCCCCAGCGCCGCGCCCAAAAGCCAGAGCAGGAGCAGCAAGAGCAGGAGTGGCAACAGCCACGGCAGGCAACCGCTGCGCGGCGGCACAGCCACGGGAACAGCAGCTACAGGCGCGGGCGGCGGGGGAGGCGGCAGCACGCCGCCAAGCCGGGTGAGGTCCTGCGGTTGCGCGCCCACGCTGCCAGGGGCAAAACCCCAGTTAATGAGAACAGGGCGGCCATCCACAGACCAGATGTCTTCGTCCGCCGGGTGTTGCAGGGCAAGCCGCAGCAACTGGCCCGAAAGGGCCTGCCGCGCCTGCGCGTCAGCTGTGAGGTCGCTGGACAACCCGGCAATATCGGAAGCCAGCGTGCCCGCACGGGCGCGCAGAGCCTGAGCATCCTGCTCGGAAAGTTCCGCAAGGGGAACCGCCGGGCCATTGCCTTCGGCATACCAGTCCACGCTGTTGCCCTCGGCATTATGCTGCGGTTCGGCAAGCAGGGCGGCATGATCCGGCCCAAGCTTTTGCAGCAGGATTGATTTCAGCTGTTCATAGCAGTCGGTGGCAAAGATGCCCTGGCTGGCAAGCGCGCGCATCTGACCGCGCAGACTGACCGCAATGCGGGTACTCATGGCTTGCCTCCGGCGGATTCACTGCTCTGGGCCATAGTTACGGGAACGCCCGCCGAGCGCAAAAACGCTGCCAGGCTCGTGCTGACAATGGCGAGGCTGGATTGTCTGTAGGAGGCATCGTCCAGTTTGATAAAGGTGTTGATGCCCACCACATCGCCCTTGTCGTTGACAAGCGGCCCGCCGCTGTTGCCTTGCGAGACTGTGGCCGTGTGCACAATAAGCGGCGGCTTGCGCTCAAGAATAACGCTCACAACGCCCTCGGTGTACACCACTTCGGGGGCGGCGGCTTCATCGCCCTTGAGCAGGGCCGCAAATTTTGGATCATCAGTGGTGACGGCGCCGGGGAAGCCCCAGGCGCTCACGCGTTCGGTGCGGCTCACGCTCGGCGCAAACTTGAGCGGCACAACACCCGATGCGCCGTTTACGCCAAGCACGGCAAAATCCTGCCCGTTGTTGTGAGTTACCTGACGCACAGTTGCCTCAAAGGGTCTGCCCAGGGCTTTGTTCACAACGACTGCCTGCGCGGCGTTACCCACCACATGGGCATTGGTAACCACGTAGCCCGGGGCCACAAAAAAACCGGAACCCATGGAAAGGCCTTCTTCCCGCATGGCCAGCACAAGCACTGTGCCCTGTTCCATCAGCTCGGAAACATTTTTGGGCGTCTGCTGCTGCATGGGCGTGGGCGGAACCTGCGTTTTGGCGTCTGCCGTGGGCGGCAGGGTGGCTGCATCCGCGCGGGCAGAGTTTGAACTCGCAGCTCCGGAGCCTGAACCCAAAGGAGGCCACATGACACCCGCAGGCGGGGTGACAAGCCCAAGCCCCTGCTTTACTTCGCAAGGGTCCTTGGCAAGCAGGGCGCGCAATTGCTGCATAAACGTTTCAAGCGCCGCGTTGTGCTCGCGCCACTGCTCTGTCTGAGCGGCAACAGCAGCCTTGGAAGCCTCGGCCTGCTGCCATTCTTTCCAGAACAGCCATGCGGTCAGCAGCAAAAGCCCCAGAAACAGCAGCACACCCCAGAAAAAAGGGCGGCGATACCAGGGCAGGACAACCGCAGCAGGTGCGACACCTTCGGCAGGAGCGGCGCTTGGCGGTGTTTCATGCGGTACAGGGTGTTGGCTTTCGTTCATCTATGGCTCCGCGCGGTATATGCGGCGCAGTAAAAAGCCGCGCAACCGCCATAGAAATAGCGGCTGCGCGGCAGCAGTGTTATCCCAGCAGGTTATTGACAGTTTCTTCGTAGCTGGACATGCGCGCGTTCACATCGCGCCGCGTGGTTTCAAGATCCTCGCGCGAAGATTTCCACTCCGCGGCCTGCGCGGCAACGTTGTTCTGCTCCGGCGTGCGCGAAGCGCTGGCTGCAGGAGTGCTCTTGGGCTGCGCGGCTGCGCCCTTTTTGAACTTGGTAGCGCCAGAACTGGAAGACGAAGCCGTAGGAGTGCTCTTGGGCTGCGCAGAAGTGTAAGGTTCGGCCAGAGCCTGCTGATAATCGCTGTCCTTCTTGGCCATGGTGGTGGCGGTATCATTCAGGATAAACGAGGTTTCCTCAAGGCCGCTACGGATTTCATTATACCTGTCCTGAAATTCCATGCGGGTGATCTGCCCGGCCTTGAACTGCCCGGCGGCAAGCTTGAACTGTTCGTCATAGCACTTGGCCGCAACCTTGGCTGCTGCGGTGGAGCGGTTCATGCTGGCAGCCTCGCTGCCAAGCTGCTGGCTGTACTGGTGCAGATATGCGGCGTCGCGATCCTGAGCTTTGGACTTGCCGTAGACGTTGCCCGCCACAGCGCCCGCAGCGCCGCCTGCAACCGCACCCGCCACAGCGCCGCTGGCCTTGCCCGTGGCAAGACCGCCAATAAGCGCGCCAAGCAGAGCGCCGCCAACCGCGCCAGCGGCAGTGCTTTTACCCGTGCTGTTTTCGTCCTGTCGCAACTGGTTAACAGGCTGATAGCACTGCGGATAATAATTGACCTTGGTTTTCTGGTCGCCATATTTGCTGGTGCAGCCCGAGATCAACAATCCTGCAGCAAGAAAAAGGCACAAGGGTATGCTGGCAAGCCTTTGCATAAAAACCGTCTCCTCAATAAGGGTTGAGTCTACGAGCGCCACGGCATGTCTGCCCAGAGCTCCCGGCAATCCGCACAGAATAATGGAGCGGATAGAACTGTTCACTCGCAATAATGTACCCTGAACATTTTGAATTTACTTCAAAGCGCTGTGGCTCGGCAAGCCTTATTGCCCTGCTGGAGCACCGAGCATGCACAAGATTGTCACGCAAATGCAGGTCAGGGCGCAAAACGTTTATGTTTTCCATTGCTGCACACACCAGCCGGTCAACAAGAGATGCAAAAAAGCCGCCGATCTTTACGACCGACGGCCCAACTATGTGTTGCTAACAAGCTCTATGCCTTGATGGAGCGGGAAATGAAATCAAGGACATCTTCGTACAGGGTGGGCATCGCATAAGGGGTCAGCACTCGAGTACGGTTGGAACCGACCATGAGGGAAATGATCACCTGGGCAGTGCTTTTGCTGTCAACCTTCACAAGGCTGCCATCTTCCACGCCCTTGGCGATAACTCGCTCAAGCTCGTTGTGTACCTGCGAAAACATGGAATCCATAATATCGCGGTCGGTCTTGGTTTTCATGTCGCTGTAGGGCGAGCAGCGCACAAGCACCAGCCAGTTGGAATCCTTGTCGATTGAAAAATCAAGGTATGCCTTGCAAAAACGCATGACGCCATCGTAACCACAGGTGGCTTCGGCGGTGGCTGCGCGCAGCCTTACGAGAAAGCGTTCCAGAACATCAAGCCCAGAGGCAAGAAACAGCTTTTCCTTGTTGCCATAGTGGTGGGTCAGCAACCCGAGGGCAACGCCAGCTTTGTCGGATATTTTTTTGAATGTGGTTTCTACATACCCGCATTCGCCAAAAAGTTCTTTGGCGGCCTGAAGCAACGCTTCTTTCTTGTTTTTGTTCATCACGGCTTTTGCTGGGTTAGAGTGAGGCATAAGGTTTTTCCTTGCGTTGACCCCATTACACATAAAACCCGTAAAGTCAAGGTATGCGTGAGGTTATTGCTTGTTCTCGTGAGCAGGCCGACAGCAAACTGTTTGCCTGACCAACGCGGATTTTTGTAAAAAACCGCACCACATAGTGCCATCACGGCAAGCGTCGCCGCCCTAAGGCAAACATTTCAATGTGAAAATACACAGAGGGTTATTTTGCAGCTGCCACGGGCAGCGCGGAATTATCCCTCTTTGGATTTTCTGGTGCGGCGAAAGGCATTCTGCGCGTAATCGCCCAGACGCTCCAACCTGCGGTCAACCATGTCGTACAGGCTGTTTTTCGTAAAGCCGCCTTGTTTCAGTCTGCGACCGATTGAAAGACCAGTCAAGAGTGCAAGGGCTTCTTCAATGCGCCGCACAGGATAAACGGCGAACTGACCTTTCTCAACCGCTTCAATAACATTGGGCGCAAGCATGAGGTGGTCCACGTTGTCAAAGGGCATGATAACCCCTTGTGTACCCGTGAGTCCCTGGCTGGCGCAAACATTATAAAAGCCCTCAATCTTGCGGGTAACGCCGCCCACAGCCATGATCTGCCCCGTCTGGCTCACAGCCCCGGTAAAGGCCAGATCAAGGCGCACCGGCACATCGGCAAGGGCCGAGAGCAGGGCGGCCAGTTCCGCGCCAGAGGCGCTGTCGCCCTCAATGCCAGCGTAGCTCTGCTCAAAATAGAGCGAACCGGAGAGCACCAGGGGCTTTTTGCGCGCAAAAAGATCAGTGAGGTAGCTTTTCAGGATCATCATGGCCTTGGTGTGGATGGGGCCACCCAGTTCGGCCTCGCGCTCAAGGTCGATGATGCCCTCGTGCCCCACGCCCACAGTACATGAAATCCTGTGCGGCAGACCGAATTCAAAGTCGCCGTGCCATGTGACGGAAAGACCGTTAACCTGACCAATGGCCTGACCCGAGGTCTGCACCTTGATCATGTTGCGGTCGTATTCCTCCATATAAATCTCTTCCACCAGGTTGGCCCGGTAGATGCGCGCCGCGTGGGCTTCTTCCAGCACTGGCGCGGTGACCACATCCTGCTTGCGCACGCGGGCCAAGGCCGAAGCCTCGATCATGAGCTCGCGCAGTTCAGGGAATCGCAGCGAAAGACGGCGCTGGTCTTCGCAGATGTGCGACCCGAGGTCGATGAGCCACGCCAGAGCCGTGCGGTCAAAACAGGGGAGCTCTGTTTCCTTGATAATGGTGGCAATGTGCCCAAGGTAGGCGCGCACATTGGCGGCATTACGCTCGGTAGTGTCGGCCATGTGGGCCTTGATGCGGAAGAGCTTTGAGAATCTGTCGTCATTGACAAGCAGACCTTCATACAGTTCTTCGTCGCCGATCAGCACCACCTTGAGGTTCAGGGGCAGCGGCTCGGGATTGATGCCCTTGGTGCGGATGGGCGTATCCGGGCCTTCGCCGGAATCTTCAATGCGGGCCATATTGGAACGCAGTGCGCGCAACAGGCCTTCCCAGGCATTGGGATGTTGCAGAAGATCCTCAATATGCAGCACCAGAAAACCACCGTTGGCCTTGTGGATGCTGCCCGCGCGGATAAGGGTGAAATCCGTGACCAGCGCGCCCATTTCAGATTCGCGCTCCACACAGCCAAGCAGGTTCACGGCGGTGGGGTGATCTTCCACAATGATGGGTGCGCCATCAAGCTCGCTGTTGTCCACCAGCAGGTTGACTTCGTAGCGGTAGAGCACAGCCTCCACCGGTGCGCCGTGCGGGTCGCCCATGGGACCGCCGTCCCTTTGCAAAAAGGCATCGGTATTTTTAAGGATGTCTTCACGCAGGGCCGTAAAGTAGGCATCCAGCCCCTTGACCGGGCAGGTCTTGAGTATGCGCTGTTCAATGGGGTTGAAGAAGGTTGTCAGCACCTGGGTCATGGCTTCGCGCTCCAGGCCGCGCTCGTCGTCCTGAAAGCTTTCTTCCGCCTTGTTCAGCTGCCGCATGTAGCCAGACATGGCCTGCACGAGGTTGTCGCCCCGGCTTTTGAGGCTGAGGCGAAGGGTTGTGTCCAGCCTGTCGAACTCTTCCTCGCTCAGGCGCTTGCCTTCCACCAGAGGATACAGGGTCAGACCGCCGCTCTCGTCCATATCAAGATTAAATCCCTTGTCTACGGCAACGGAATTCATCTTGCGCAGCAGGCCCATGCGGGCGTTCTGGAAGTTGTCCACAATCTTGGCGCGGCGCTTTACGTATGTGCTGGCCTCAAAACGGCGTGGCAGCTCCTCACGTATATGCTCAATCAATTCCTTAAGGTGCTGCTTTAACTTTTTACCCATACCTGTGGGCAGGGCAAAAAGGCAGGGACGGTCAGGATCGGCAAAATTATGCACGTATACGAGATCGTCAGGCGTCTGGGCCTTTTTGGCCTGAGGGCCAAGGTAATTCAGCAGCATGTGGCTGCGGCCAAGATCGGCCTCGCCAGACAGGTAGATGTTGTAGCCCTGATTCTTGATTTGCAGGGCAAGGTCCAGCGCCTGCATGGCACGGGGCTGGAATGGATTCTGGCGTCCGTTGCGCGGCAGCGGGATATCCTTGCTCGTTTCCCAGGGAATACGGGCAGGGTCTAACGTGGCGTGCAGTCGTGACGCGGGCAGGGGAGCGATAGTTGGCATAGGAAATCGTTATTGTTGGTAAAGTTTTTCCAGAATGGCGCGGCCGCCTCTGGCAAGAAGTGTTTCTGCAAGTTCAAGCCCCACCTGACGGGCCTTGGAGGTGTGGCCCCGCTGCGCCTCGCGCAGAATGAGGCTGCCATCAACCTCTGCCACCAACCCTTCGAGCACGAAGGTTTCGTCATTTTCAAGGCGGGCATGCCCGGCAATGGGCACCTGACACCCGCCCTCAAGCCCGGCAAGAAAGCCTCGTTCGGCCTCTACGCATACGCGGGTGGGGGTGTCTTCAATCTCTGCAAGCAGGGCAAAAAGATCGTAATCGTCCTCGCGGCATTCAATGCCAATGGCGCCCTGGCCCACTGCGGGCAAAAAGGTCTGCGGATCAAGAGCATGCATGTAGGGCGCGCTCAAGCCAAGGCGGTTCATGCCTGCGGATGCAAGAATAATGGCATCGTACACGCCTTCACGCAGTTTGCGCAGGCGCGTGTCCACATTGCCGCGCAGGCTTTCAATGCGCAGGTCAGGGCGCAGAGCCAGCAACTGGGCCTGACGCCGCAGGCTGCTGGTGCCAACGCATGCGCCCTGGGGCAGGGCCACAAGGTCGGCATACTTGCACGAAAGCATACAGTCTGTAGGCGCTTCACGCTTGGGAATGCAACCCAGTATGAGCCCATCGGGCAATTCCATGGGCACGTCCTTGATGCTGTGCACGGCAAGGTCGGCCCGGTTATCAAGCAGGGCTTCTTCAATTTCTTTTACAAAAAGGCCCTTGCCGCCCACCTGAGCCAGGGGAACATCCTGAATGATGTCGCCCTTGGTCTTGATGATGACAAGGTCAACGGCCAGTTCCGGGTCAAGCGACTGCAAACGGCTTTTGACGTGTTCTGCCTGCCAGAGGGCCAACTGACTGCCACGGGTAGCGATAACTAAGGATTTACGCATGCCTGCCGCCTAATGCCCGCAACTTGCGCAGTTGCCGCCAGAACATCCGGCGCAGCCGCCGCCACCGCCTGTTGAAGCCGCGTACTCGCCGCCTTCTGCGCCGTTTCTGCGACGCGCGCAGCAGGACATGAGCTTCTGGGTATCATTGGAGCCGCAATACGGGCAAGTGGGCGGGGTTTCGTCAAACACCAGTTCTTCAAAATCCCGACCGCATTTCTGGCAAGAATACTCGTAGATGGGCATGGTCAAACCTCGGTTGTGTGTCGCCCTTGCAAATAGGGGGTCAGTGCGACAGCATTTTCAAAAAGATAATAATCCGTCAGCCGGCAAAATAGGTGCCCGGCTGCAAGGTGCAGTTCCTGAACCAGCGCGGGTTCAGCCTGCGGCGCTTCAAGAGCCATGTCGCTGTACAGGGCCATTTCGCTGCCGTGCCCGCACAGGCACACGGCAAACTGCCCGCCGCGACGTGCCGCCTCAAGGGCGGCGATAATATTGGCGCTGCTGCCGGTGGAAAAAATTGCCACCAGCATGTCGCCTGGCCGCCCCAGAGCTTCAATCTGGCGCGAAAATACCTGGCTGAAATCAAGGTCGCTGCCAATGGCCGTAAGCGAAGTCGCATCGGCAGACAACGCCAGAGCGGGCAGGGCGGGCCTGTCCATAAAAAATCTGTTCACAAACTCGGCAGCCATGTGCTGGGCCAATGCCGCACTGCCGCCATTGCCGCAGAGCAGTATTTTACCGCCGCCTGCAAGGCACGTGGCCGCGCGCAAGGCCGCCTGGCGAAGAAAATCTGCCTGCGAGCGAAAAAAATCTTCGCGCAGGCGCGCGCCTTCGCTGGCGTGCTGTTCAATAATATCAAGGGCTGTATCGTGCATGGCGCTCACAATTGCCGAAACGTGACATGGAAGCCTTCTTATTTAAGGCAAAGCCCTGCAACTGACAAGCGCCCACAGGCTTGCGGTAACAGACTTGATAACGTAACTTGCGCAGGTATGCAAAACGCAACAAGCCGACACATACTTCTGGTTTACAAGGCCCGGCACGAAAAGGCTGCGGCTCTTGCCCAAGAAGCCGCCCAGTGGCTGCGCCAAAAAGGGCACGAAGTTGCGGGTGTGATCTGCGCTGGCACGGACACCCTGGCCTACGCAACGACTCCCCTTGACTTTGTGGTTGTTTTTGGCGGCGACGGCACCATGCTCGGAGTAGCCCGCCGCCTTGTGGGGCGCAACGTGCCTGTGCTGGGCATCAATTTTGGCCGGATCGGTTTTTTAACCGATGCCCAGCCGGAGCAGTGGCGCGAAAAACTCGAAGAATCCCTCACCGGCATGGAGCCTGTACGCTCCTGTATGGCCTTGCAGTGGACGCTCACCCGCAAGGACCAGCAGATTGCCAGCGGCTGCGCGGTCAACGATGTTGTCCTGAGCCGGGGGTCTTTGTCGCGGCTTGTTCTGTTTGATGTCTATATCGCTGGTGAGCGCCTTGGCTCATTGCGCGGCGATGGAATGATCATTGCCACGCCTGTGGGCAGCTCCGGCTACAGTGTTTCGGCTGGCGGCTCGCTGCTGCATCCTTCTATGGAAGCCGTGGCCGTCACGCCCATTTGCCCTTTCCTCAATACTATTTCGCCCATGGTGTTCCCCGGTGATACCGAGTGCCGGTTCCAGATTTTGCAGGGCTCCACAGATTGCTACCTTACTGTCGATGGGCAGGAAGGGCAACAGCTGGAACTGGGCGATACCGTGACCGTCAACGGTTTGCCCGGTGCCGTGCATTTTCTTGGCAAAGGAACAACCTTTTTCGAGCGTTTGCGTTCGCGCGGCTTTGCCCTGCAAGGCACTGAATGCGTCAGGTGCGGGGAAAATGCATGAGCAACGCGATTTCTGTTAATTCGGTTCGCGAGTTTCATTTTGGGGAGAGTGTCCGCTTTGACGCATGGCTTTACAGCATGCTGATGGACAACAACATCGCCTATGGCATGAACCCCGACATTGTGGCCAGCCAGGAACAGATGGCCTTTATGGTCAGCCTTGCACGCGATCAGGTGTATTTGCCCTGTTCTGACGACACGTTCAAACTGTTGTGCCAGCAGTCCGCACCCGAAGAACTTCGCCGCCAGTACAACCGCTCCTGGCGCATAATCATGCGCCTTGTGCGCTCCTTCACGCCCGAAGGGCAGAAACGCAGGCGCATTTTGCAGTTCTGTCGTTTCCGCTTCAAGCAGTATGTTGCCCAGCATACCCTGATACCTTCGCGGCTGGTCAAGCGCATGACTGATCTTGTGCTTGCCCAGGGAAACCAGCTGGACGACCCCTGGAGGCAGCTGCGCAGGGTTTCCACCAAACGCCAGCTTGAAATGCTGGATGAAGCATCTGTGCGTGACAATCTCGCCGCAGTGCCTGCGGATGCCGTGGCGGCCAATTCCATCGCCTCTGTCAGACGCATGCTCAACTATGTGGAGCTTTCGCGCCTGCTGTGCCTTTCGGCCATGTCCCGCCCTTGGGTGGAGACGCCGCCGGATGCCGAAACAGTGCGCCAGGCCATGGATACCGCGCGCGAAACCTGCGCCCACTTGCGGCATTATTTTGAGGCCAGCGCGGTCAGATCGGGCACGGTGCTCTTTTTGTGCGACGCCGATGGCGGCGTTGTGTTTGATCTGGCTGTTGCCAACAGCCTTATTCGCATGGGGCACAAGGTTATTTTTGCGGTCAAATCAGGCTTTTTCTTTTATTCGCCCACATTGGAAGACATGGAGATTGACCCCTCCATCCGGCAGATGATCGGCGGCGGCACCGTGCAGCACGAGCCGCGCATGAGCAAGAACGAACTGCTGCGCCACTTGCGCGAATACCGCCTCATGGTTATTGGCGATGGCACGCGGGAACGGCTCAACCTGTACAGGGTCTCGGTGACATTCTCCCGCGCGTGGAAGGAAGCCGACCTTATTCTGGGCAAGGGCTGGCGCGTGACCGATGTGCTCATGGGCAGCAGCCACCAGTATACGCGCGATGTGATCTGCTACTGGCAGGATGATCAGGGCTTTCACATCAAGCTGCGCCAGCATGCCGAGAGCGCCCATAAATTCAGCGAGAGCGACATTGCCGCCCAATCGGCAAACATCATCGCAAGCATGCGCGAGGCCCGCATGCAGGGCCGCACGGTCATGTTTTACAGCTGCGTGATTGGCAGCATCCCCGGCGAGACTGGTACCGCTACCGAGATCGTGCGCGCCTTTGTAGACAATCTGCGTAAAAAAATGGATAATATCCTGATAATTAATCCTGCCGAGCATTTTATTGAAGGCATGGACGGCGACGACCTCATGTATATGTGGGAGCAGGTGCAGCGCAGCGGCTTTATTGATGTGTGGCGGTTTCAGACCGTTGAGGACATTGAGGAAAGCTTTGCCCTGCTTGGTCGCAAGGTGCCGCCGCAATGGTCGGGCAAGGATTCCACCTTTTCTACCGGCTGCACCAAGGAAATGCGTATCGCGCTGGACGTGCAGGCCAAAAACAGGGAAATGCAGATCATCGGCCCCGACCCACAGCGGTTTTTCCGCAGGGGAGAGTACGGTGTGGGCAAATATTTCGATGCCAGCATCCCCCATTGATGCTTTTGCGTCAAAATGGGCGGCGCAAGCCGCCGGATGCCAGGTTAGCGGGCGCTTATGCGCAAAGCGGCGCTTTTGCCGCGCAACTACGGGGTGAACCCCGTTGAGGGAGTAATTTGATCTATGGCCGCCTATGAAGCCGTGATTGGCCTTGAAGTGCATGTGCAACTTGCCACGGCCTCCAAACTGTTCTGTTCCTGCCCCACGACCTTTGGGCAGCCCGCCAACGCCAATGTTTGCGAAGTCTGCTCCGGCATGCCCGGCGCTTTGCCCGTGCCCAACCGCCAGGCTGTTCACTTTGCGGCTCTGGTCGGCCTTGCCACCAATTGCGCCATCAATACACGGTCCATTTTTGCCCGCAAAAACTATTTTTATCCTGACCTGCCCTCCGGATATCAGATTTCGCAGTTCGAGCTGCCCATCTGCGAACACGGGCACCTTGAGGTGGACGTGGACGGGCGGCGCAAGCGCGTCGGCATTACGCGCATCCATATGGAAAACGATGCTGGCAAGAATATTCATGCTCAGGGCGAAAACCTGAGCTATGTGGACCTCAACCGCGCGGGCACGCCGCTGGTGGAAATTGTTTCCGAGCCGGACATGCGCTCCGCCGCCGAGGCCGTGGCCTACCTCAAGGCCCTGTACAGCATTGTGACCTATCTTGGTGTGTGCGACGGCAATATGGAAGAGGGCAGCTTCAGGTGCGACGCCAACGTCTCGTTGCGCCCTGTGGGAACCGAGCCCTTCGGCACCCGCACAGAACTGAAAAACCTCAACTCTTTCCGCAACGTACAGCGCGCCATTGAATACGAAATTTCCCGCCAGCAGGACGTGCTGGACGACGGCGACAAGGTCGTGCAGGAAACCCGCCTGTATGATGCCGTCAAGAACACCACTGCCTCCATGCGCAGCAAGGAAGAAGCGCACGATTACCGCTACTTCCCTGACCCGGACATTCTGCCCATAGATATTACGGAAGAAGAAATGACCCGCTGGCGCGCCGAAATGCCGGAGCTGCCCCAGGTTCGCGTGGCCCGTTTTGTGGCTATGGCGGGACTGCCCGAAGCCGAGGCAGAAGTGCTGGTGCAGAGCAAGGGGCTGGCCGACTTTTTTGAAGCTGCCGCCGCCAAGGCCGACCCCAAGAAGGTTGCCAACTTTGTGCTTGGGCCGCTGCTGCGTGAATGCAATGCCCGTGGGCTTTCTGCCGCTGACCCCTCCGCCTGGGCCATGAAGCCCGAGGCTCTGGCCGAACTGGTGCGGCTGGTTGACGGCGGCACCATCAGCGCCAAGATCGCCAATGATATTTTTGGCGACATCTTTGAGCAGGGCGTCATGCCTGAAGCCTACGTGAAGGAAAAAGGCTTGGTGCAGATTTCCGACACTTCAGCGCTCGAAGCCGCCGTGGATGAAGTCATTGCGGCCAATCCCGCTGAGGTGGAGGCCTATCGCGGCGGCAAAACCAAACTGATCAGCTTCTTTGTTGGGCAGATCATGCGCGCCACCAAGGGCAAGGCCAATCCTGCTCTGGTGAACGAACTGCTTGCCAAAAAACTGTAAACTCTCGTCAGTAAATAAACGCCCAAGCGGGGATTTCGGTCATGCCGGGATCCCCGCTTTTTTGTGCGCGGAGAAGCTGCCACAACGACATTCTTTTAGACAGGACTGAACCGCGAGCATTGCAATCATAGATTAGCAGTCTTTTTAATTGAAATATAAAATCATTTTCAATAATGTGTGGCAATTCATTTTTAGTTGAGGCGTATTTATGAAGTTTTCCGCTATTTTTAAGCCTATCGCTTCTCTGGTTTTGCCGGGTAGCGGGCAGATACTCTCGGGCTTTTTCACACCTGGCGTGATCTTTTTTGCTCTGTGGCTTGCTTCTGCTCACACGCTGGTTGCTTTGGGCAGCAGTCTTGATGCGGATGGCAGGCATGCGGCTTACTTTGCGGCCCTTGCCTGTGAAGTCCTGCTTCGACTTGGCTCGGCAATCGATGCAGTTTTTCGCCAACGTTCACAGGCCGGATCACAACGCGCCCGCCAGCGGAGTATGGTCGCCAGGGGGCTTGCCTTCACCGTCCTTGTGCTGGCCTTGATGGCGCTGCCCGCGCCTGAACCTGCCATCAAGGCATACTCCATGAACGGCACCCGCACTCTGCTTCCCCTGATCACGCCGGATTCCCGCTTGCTCGTGGACAAACAGGCTTATCATACGGCCAAGCCGGAGAAGGGCGATATCATTGTGATTTCCACCCGGCACATTGCAGAAGGGAAGGGGGGAGGGCCGCACATAATAAGCCGCGTTGCAGGCCTTGCTGGCGAACGGGTGCGCGTGCCTGTTCCAGCAGGGCAGCAAAATCCGGGCTGGGAAGGGCAGGGATATCGAGAATGTTTGGTGGACGAAGGAAATATCTATCTGGCGAGCATCAACCCTACAAGCCCCACGGCATTTTTAGCCCCCCTGACCAGCGTTGTTGGCCGCGTGGCATATGTTTACTGGCCGCTTTCACGTGCAGGAAGGGTAACCGGGGTATCGGGCATCTCTGACTGACAAAATCTGATCTGTAAATTACCAACTTCAATACGCATTAAGGGGCCTCGCGGCCCCTTAATGCGCTGACAGCATCAGCACACAGCATGCATGCGTAAAAGCTAAACGTTCAGGTTCAGGCCCGAAAGCATGGAAAGGCTGCTATTGGAATAACTGCCAAAAGAATTGGTGGCGTCGCCCGAGCCGGACCACCATGCGGCCATGGATTCCACCTCAATGCGCTTGCGCAGGTCAGAAGGCGAAACCTGCAATGCCTTGCGCGCATCATCAAGACCAGAAAGGGCCTGAATCTGGCCAAACTTTTTGACCAGTGCGGGATTGTTGTCAAAGAACTTCTGCACAGCTGCCTTGGTGGCGGCATCGCTGCTTTCAACCACAATGCTGCCATCAGACTTTGTTTGCAGGGTAAATTTTGCATCGCTGCTCACAGCAAGGCTGCTCATGCCGCTGTTCAGCGTCTGACCGAGTTTGGAATTATCCAGCACTGCCTGAATGGCGGCCTTGTTGGCGCTGTCCGTGCTGCTGGCAGCGGTCAGCTTGCCGCTGCTGTCAACGGTCATGGCCACGGAAGTGCTGGAACTGACGCCAGCAGCGGTAAGGGCCGTACGCAGATCCTTGCCAATAGTCGTATTGCTCTTAAGCCAGTTCTGCACATTGGTCTGGTCTGTGGCATTGGCGCTGGTAGCCGTGAGGGAACCATCCGCAGCCAAAGTGAAAGTTACACTTGAAGGATCTGTGACGCCGAGCTTGGACAGGCCATCCTTGACGGCGGTGTTGAATTCATTATTCAACTGCTCGCGATACTTGGTAATCTGGCTGAAAGTAACGCGGCTGCCGCTTTCAAGGCCCATGGCATCCATGGCATACTTTGTCAGATCAACCATGCTGGAAAGCTGACTGGTTATGCTGCTGCCGCTGAGCATCTGACTCAACGAACTTGAAGAACTTTTGGAACCCGAAGACGATGAGCTGCCGGAAGTGGAGGTACTCAGCTTCTGGTTCTGCCACTGGTACAGTCCGCTTGTATAGCTGTTTACGCCCGATACGTTGCTCATAATCACTCCTCGGCAGTTTTTGCCCGATTTTGGGGCTTGGGGGTGCCGTATTGTTCACTTATGCATATTCCAGGCCAGCTATATTTTACGGGTGAGGTCAGGCTGGGTCGGCTCGCCCATTAAAAATATACAGGTCCCGAATCCAATAATGGACAGGCTAACTGAAATAGGCTAGAGAGCGGCTATGGCAGTACATTCCTCCATGCTTGAGACCGTCGAATTCGACGATCCCGCTTTAGCCAATCAGCTATTTGGCCCTCACAATGCGCATCTTGAGCTGTTGGCCGCAGCCAGCGGGGCCTCCATAGGCAGCCGTGGCGCCAGCATTCTTATTGAAAGCCCAGACATGAACACGCGGCAGGTGCTGTGCAATGTTTTTGTGCAGTTGTACGAGCTGCTGCGCGGCGGATTGTCGCTGAGCCAGCAGGATATCGCCCGTAGTTACGAGATGCTGCGCGCGGATCCCGGCCTGAATTTGGAAAAGATTTTCAAGGATGCCGTTTTCGTCAACACCCCGCGCAAAACGGTCACTGCCCGCAATGTTGCCCAGCGCACCTACCTTGACCTGCTGCGGCGCAATGAGCTTGTTTTTGCGGTTGGCCCGGCAGGTACGGGCAAAACCTATCTTGCTGTCGCCATGGCGCTGTCCATGTTTCAGCAGCACAGGGTTAAACGCATTGTGCTGACGCGCCCCGCAGTGGAAGCGGGAGAACGCCTTGGCTTTTTGCCCGGCGATCTGGCCGACAAGGTCAACCCCTATCTGCGCCCGCTCTATGACGCCCTGCACGACATGATGCCCCAGCCCAAGGTGGCGTCCATGCTTGAAGTAGGCTCCATTGAAGTTGCGCCCCTGGCCTTCATGCGCGGGCGCACCCTTAACGATGCCTTTATCATTCTTGACGAAGCGCAGAACACCACGCAGGAACAGATGAAGATGTTCCTCACCCGCATGGGCTTTGGCTCGCGCATGGTTGTAACGGGCGACACCACCCAGATCGACCTGCCCATGCAGCCCGGCGGCCAGCGTCCGCGCTCGGGCCTTATCCACGCGCTGAATATCCTTGCCAAAGTTCCAACCATCGCAGTGCATCACTTCACCAAGGCCGACGTAGTGCGTCATCCCTTGGTGGGAGCAATTGTAAACGCCTATGATAATGCAGAAAAAAGCGGCACGTCCAGCTAGCATCCTCGCACTCTTTCGCATGTTGCGGGCCCGCCACCATTGTGGCCTGGGGCTTTCGGTACTTGTGCTCACCCTGCTTTTCATCAGCCTGCTTGCAGGGGCCAATTTTGAGGCGGTGCCTCGCGTGTACGTTGCCGGGCAAGTGGCGGATTCTGACGTCATTGCCGACCGCGACATCCTTGTTGAAGACGTGCAGGCCACCAAGGCCCGGCGCAAACAGGTGCAGCTTCTGCAACCGCCTGTCTATGATCTGAGTCTTGAACCCTTTACGGCCTTTCAGAACCGTATTGTGGAGATCATGCGCAGCCTGAACAACGGCATCGATTACCATGTCGGGGTCGAAGGCCCGCTGCACAGGCTGGTGGATGAACTGACACCCACCGTTGCTGACGAAATTTTGCCGGAACTCGCCCAGCCCGAGGCGCAGACGTATCTGCTCAAGGTGCTGCTGCCCCAGATTCGCGACCATATGGCAGAAGGCCTTGTGGGCGACATACGCTCGGCCAGGGTTGACCGTTCTGGCGTTATAGTGCGCAATCTGGATACAAATACAGAAATACTGCGCCCGGACGTGGTTAATCTGCCCGACGTGCAATCGTATCTGGCGGAAATTTCAGCCCAGATACGTCAGGTTTCCACGCTAAACCCGCAGTCGCGGCGCGCCATCAATATCCTGCTTTCCGCAACCATGCCTTCCTCGCTGACGCTGAACCGGGAATCCACCCAAAAGCGCAGCTCTGCCGTCATGTCCATGGTTGAGCCCGTCTATTATCAGATACAGAAGGGCGAGATCGTATTGCGCAAGGGCGAAAGGGTCAGCCGCGAGCAGCAGATCAAGCTGCAAACGCTTTATAAATCCGCTTCTGACCCCATGCACTGGGATATAGCCGCTGGCGCCTTTTTGTGCTCGCTGGTGCTTTCCATCGGCTTTTTTGTTGCCCCCAGCGGCAAACCCGGCACCCCCCTGCGCTGCAAGGACATGCTGCTCATTTCCTTGCTTCTGCTGCTTTTCAGCGCCGGGGCAAAGGCTGTGTACGTGCTTGGCATGCGCATCGACAGCCATTCGTTCATCAATACGCTGGCCGTGGGCTACCCTGTGGCAGGGGCAGTGGGGCTGGTCGCCATGGTTTTTGCGGCCCGGCGCTACTGCACAATGGCCCTGTTGATCTCGTTCTTTACCATGCTCATGTTTCAGGCGCAGTTTTCCCTGTTCCTACTCCATTTTCTCGGCGGCATGCTGGCCACATGGCTTGTGACCAATGCCCAGAATCGGCAGGACGTGGTGTGGAGCATAGTGCCGCTGACCATCGGGCAATCCATCATCTGGCTTGGCGCAACCCTGCTGGCCCAAAGCGCCCCCGGCGTCATGCCCACGCAGTTGCTGGCCGTGTTTATCAACAGCGTGCTTTCGCTCATTCTGCTTTTCGCCGTGAGCCCGGTGCTTGAAATCAGCTTTGGGTACAGTACGCGCTTCCGCCTCATGGAACTTATGAGCCTTGAGCAACCCCTCATGCAGGAGCTTATGGTAACTGTGCCCGGCACCTACCATCACTCCCTTGTGGTCGCCAACATGGTTGAAGCCGGGGCCAAGGCCATCGGCGCCAACAGCCTGCTGTGCAAGGTGGCGGCACTGTATCATGACGTGGGCAAGCTCTCGTATCCCGAATATTTCATCGAAAACCAGTTTGGCGGGCCCAACAAGCACGACAAACTGGCCCCGTCCATGAGTGCGCTCATTCTGCTTTCGCATGTCAAAAAAGGCACGGAACTGGCAGAGCGGTACAAGCTCGGGCAGGATATTGCCGACATTATAAGTCAGCACCACGGCACAAGGCTCATACGCTTTTTCTACCAGAAGGCCCTGAACCAGGGCGAAAAGCCGCGTGAATCTGATTTCAGTTATGTGGGGCCGCGCCCGCAAACCAAGGAAGCCGCCATCCTCATGCTGGCCGACTCCGTTGAGGCATCCAGCCGCACGCTCAACGATCCTACGCCCGCGCGCATCAAGTCGCACATTGACACCATCATCAAGGGCATCTTCTCGGAAGGGCAGCTGGACGAATCGGAACTGACTTTTAAGGATCTGCACTTCCTGAGCGAAAACTTCCAGCGCATCCTGACTGGTATTTTCCATCAGCGCATTGCCTATCCTGACGCCAGAATCAATGATGCCGCCCGGGCTGAAAACAAGCCCAACGGCAAAAATGGATCTGCCCCTGCAACGCATGGCGCAACGGCCCTTACCCCCACGGGGCATGGCAAACCGTGCGGCGACAAGCCTTGTAACGGAGACAAACCCGCTGCAGCGCAATCGCCCGAAGTCAAAGCCCTGACGAACCAGCCGGAGAGCGCCAGGCAGGCTGGCATACCGGCCATCCCTGAAGAAAAGGGACAGGCATAGAGGAATCATGGGCGCAGTCAGGGACAGGCAGAAACAGGCAACCGTGCGCATTTTTTGCCGCTATCCGGCCACAGCATGGATTCTGCCTCTTGACCGCAGGCAGCAGCGCGCTGCTCTTGCGGCCATGCTTACCGCCGCAGAACAGGCCAACGTGCCTGTTGTGCCCCCGGCTGTGGAACTGCATCTGGTCGATGATGCCGCCATGAGCGCAGCCAACAGGCACAGTATGGGCTGTCAGGGCCCTACCAATGTGCTTTCCTTCCCCGGTGGCAGTGACAGCCCCGGCACTCTTCTGTTTTCACTGGATACGCTGCGCAGGGAATGCCTGCTGTACGGGCAGGAGCCGGGCGAGCACGCGCTACGCCTGCTGGCCCACGGAATGGCCCACCTGTGCGGGCTTGACCACAGCGCGCAGATGGATGCGGTGAGTGACTATTTCATGGTAGTCGCCGCCGAAGCAATGGCTTGATGCACCGAAGTCTCGGTCTGATTGCACAAAATCGGCTAGGCGGCCCGCTTTCTGTTCAGTGCCGCCAAGGCCATGCATTGCATTTCGCGCAGCTTGCGGGCTGATTCTTCGCCCCGGTTGTGCCATTCTTCGGGCAGACGCACGGCGTTTATAGCCTTCAGGCTCTGGTAGGCCAAACTGCTGATAGGTGAATTGCTGTCGGCATCCGCCAGCTTCCAGAAAGGGCGCGAAAGCCCGAGCTGGTTAACCCGCCACAGCAGGTCGCGGCGCGTTCCGGTGCGCAGGGTGGCAAACATGCCAGCCTTCATGTGTTCTTCTGCAGCAAGCGCGCCAGCCCGCGCATAAACTGCCGGCAGCCGTAACCTTTTGGCAAAGGCCAGTGCAAGCGGCACGCCGCGCGCTTCGTGTCCATAATGATGGGGCAGCAGGGCAGGGTCAGTGCAGATTTTTCCAAGGTCATGGCACAAGGCCATCCACACGGCCATGGCATCGCCCGCGAGTTCGTCCATCAGTCGCAGGCTGTGGCCCAACACGCTGTTGGCATGCCACTTCACGGGGCCTGCCGGAATGTATCGTGCGCGCTCGTGTTCTTCAAACCAGGGCGATAAACAATCCCCCTGCGCCAAAACGCGAAAAAATCGCGCCGGGCGCGGCAAGGCCAGCGCCTTGAGCATTTCCTTGGCCACACGCTCCGCCGGAATGGCCGCCAGCAAAGCCTTGGGCGTGGCGCGCATCTGCTCAAAAGCCTCGCGGGCGATGCGCCAGTCGGGCCAGCGGGAGGCAAAGCGCGCCAGACGAAAAATTCTGGTGGGGTCATCCGCAAAGGCCGTGGACGAAGCCGGGCGCATCATTTTATTGCGCAGGTCGTCAACCGCCTTGGGGTGCATGTACAGCCGCCCCGCGCTGTCGAGCGCAAGGGCATTGATGGTGATATCTCGCGCTGCAAGGTCAGACTCCAGGGTGCCGCCCCGGAGGGGCATGCATTCGCGCCCGCGCCACAGGCAGACATTGACGCTTTTACCCACGCAGACCGCATCGGGATGCGCGGCCAAAAAATCGTCCATGCTTCCTGAAAAGGAAAAATCCAGCTCCGTGGGCATACGCCCAAGCAAAAGGTCGCGCATTGCGCCGCCGACGAGGTAGAGTTCCATGCCCCCAGTATGTCACAGCCAACCGTTTGAGGGAAGCTCCCCCACTGGTGCTGACAAAAATTTTGTTCCGCGTATCTGGCGCTTTGGCGAGGTGGGCTCCTGCCTTGATACCGCTGCAAACCTTGCGGCGCGGGGCTGGCTTGATCCGTGGGACAGTGTTCAGGTTGTCAGCCAGACAGCGGGGCGCGGGCAGTTGCGGCGTCAGTGGCATTCGCCTGCGGGCAACGTGTATGCGGCCCTGCGTCTGCCGCTTGCGCCTCCTTTTGACGGCACGGCGGCGGCCCCGGCAGTGGGTGCCCTGCTGGCCGAAGCCCTGGCAATGGACGGTTGGCAGGTGCGCCTGAAATGGCCCAATGATCTTGTGCTGTGTACGTCGGAAGACGAACCCAGAAAACTGGCAGGCATACTGCTGGAAGAGCGGGGCGGGGTGCTGCTGGCTGGCATTGGCATAAATGTGTGCTGGTCGCCACCGGTGGAGCAGATGCGGGCGGACGCCGCTCTAGAGGCAACCAGCCTTGCCACCCAGTATAAATCCGCCACTTTTGCACCTCCAATGGCCGAAGCCTTGTGGCAAACCCTTGTAAAGCGCATGTTTTCAGCTTATATTAACTGCCACTCTTTTCCCGAGGGGTGGAGAGCCCGTGCGGAGTCTCTTTTGCTCTGGCGCGGCGAGAACGTGGAGCTGCGTGACGATGACCGCATCGTACGCGGCTGGCTGGCGGGCCTAGGAACGTCAGGCGGCCTGTGTCTTAACATCAACGGACGGCTTGAGGAATTCATTTGCGGTAGTCTCCGGCTGAGCCCTGCGCGGGAATGACGCGGGATTATGGTCATTCCGGCATGGTTGGGCCTGGGGGCATCGCCGCCCAATGCGAAGCACTAAGCGTGTTTTCGCCGTCTAACGCCGGTGCGTGGGCAGAAATGCGCCGGTAGAAAAGGGCTGAAAGGCATGGCCAACAAGACATTCTCGGAAGTTCAGGATTTTTTGAAGGGCAAGGTAATACTGGTAGCTAACCGCGGTATTCCGGCCCGTCGCATTTGTCGTTCCATCCGCGAACGTTTTGACGCGGTAGCGGCAATGACTGCGACTGATGTGGACAAAACGGCCCCTGCGGCCTCAACGGCGCAGGAACTGATGCTGCTCGGGACAGACCCCCGCGCGTATCTGGATATTGACCGCATTATCGACAAAGCCAAACAACGTGGCGTAGTCGGCATTCACCCAGGCTGGGGGTTTGCTTCCGAGGACACGCGCTTTCCGCAGCGCTGCAAAGAGGCGGGCATCACCTTTATCGGCGCGACAGCCGAGGCCATGAACCTGTTGGGCAACAAGGTTCAGGCTCGAGAAGTGGCTCGCAAATTGGGCATTCCTGTTGTGCCCGGCTCTGAAGGAGCCGTGGATATTCCTACCGCCCGCCAGCTTATCAACGAGATCGGGCTGCCCATCATGCTTAAGGCAGAAGGGGGCGGCGGTGGACGCGGTATTTTTGCCATCCATAACGAGGCTGACCTGGAAGATGCCTTTTTCAAGGCTTCCACCATGGCTCAGGCTTCGTTTGGCAATCCGCGCCTGTTTGTGGAAAAGTTCCTTGCCGATGTGCGCCACATTGAAATTCAGGTCATTGCCGATATGTACGGCAACGTGTTCGCCTTTGACGAACGCGATTGCACCGTGCAGCGCAACCACCAGAAACTCATTGAAATCACGCCTTCGCCCTGGCCGGGTATGACCAAGGCCCTGCGCGACAGGCTCAAGGATTATTCCCGCCGCCTGGTTCGCGCCGTGGGCTACCATTCGCTTGCCACGGTCGAATTCCTCGTTACGCCTGACGGTACGCCGTACCTTATTGAAGTTAACACCCGTTTGCAGGTTGAGCACGGCATCACCGAATGCCGCTATGGCATTGACCTTGTGGAAGAGCAGATCGCCGTGGCCTTTGGCGCGGAACTGCGCTACCGCGAAGAAAGCCAGCGTCCTTCGTACTGGGCCATGCAGGTGCGTATCAACTGCGAAAACCCGCAGGACAACTTCGCCCCCAATTCCGGCCTCATTTCGCGCTATGTGTCGCCCGGCGGCCCTGGCGTGCGCCTTGATTCCAATATCAGCGCAGGCTACGAGTTCCCCGCCAACTACGACTCTGCGGGCGCTCTGCTTATTTCGTACGCAACCGACTGGGAAAAGATTCTGGGCATCACTGAACGCGCTTTGAGCGAATATGTGATTGGCGGCATCAAAACCACCATTCCCTTCTTCCGTCAGGTCATCAAGCACCCGCTGTTCAAACAGGGCAACATTAATACCAACTTCATCGCCACGCATCCCGAGCTCATGGTCTACACCGACCTTGCGCCCGAAGGCGAGCGTCTTGCCAAGCTGGTGGCCGAAATTTCGGCCAAGGGCTTCAACCCCTACGTGCAGCTTGGCGAATACCGTTCAAGCTCCACGCCCTGTCTTGGACCCTTTGAGCCTGTGCTGCCACCCATAAGCACGGCTGCGCGCCGTCAGCCTTCGCCCTATCCGCAGGGCGACCGCATGGCCACGCTGGATTACATCCGTGATTCTGGACTGGTGCACTTTACCGACACCACTACCCGCGACCTCACGCAGTCCAACTCCGGCAACCGCCTGCGCCTTGCCGAGGACAGACTCATGGGTCCCTACCTTGACAATGCGGGCTTTTTCTCGCTCGAAAACGGCGGCGGGGCGCACTTCCATGTGGCCATGCTGGCCAACATGACCTACCCCTTCACCGAAGCCAAGGAATGGAACCGCTTTGCGCCCAAAACCCTCAAGCAGCTGCTGGTGCGCTCCACCAACGTGCTTGGGTATACGCCGCAGCCGCGCAACCTCATGCTCAAAACGGGCGAAATGATTTGCGACCACTATCAGGTCGTACGTTGCTTCGACTTTTTGAACCATGTGGAAAACATGCGCCCCATTGCCGAAGTGGTCATGGATCGCAAGGACATTATCTTCCAGCCCGCCATTTCCATGTCGTGGGCCAAGGGTTTTGACGTCAAGCACTACCTGGGCGTTACCGAAGCCATGCTGCGCATGGTGGGCGACATCATGGGCGCAAGCCCCAAGGAAGCCTCGCGCCACATCATTCTGGGCCTCAAGGACATGGCCGGCGTTTGCCCGCCGCGCTTCATGGATGAACTGGTCAAAGCCCTGCGCAAAGCCTGGCCCGAACTTGTGCTGCACTACCACAGGCACTATACAGACGGCTTGTTCGTGCCCTCGTGCGGTGCTGCGGCCAAGGCCGGCGCGCACATCATCGACGTGGGCCTCGGCTCTTCGGTGCGTTCTTATGGTCAGGGCGATGTGCTCGCCACCATGGCCTATATTGAAGACGAACTGGGCCTCAAGTGCAGCCTTGATAAAAACGCCATTCGTGACGCCAATTTCGTCTGCAAGCAGATCATGCCCTATTACGACCGCTACTGTGCGCCGTACTTCCAGGGTATTGACTATGACGTAACGCGCCACGGCATGCCCGGCGGGGCCACTTCCTCCTCGCAGGAAGGCGCCATGAAGCAGGGGTACATTCACCTGCTGCCCTACATGCTCAAGTTCCTTGAAGGCACCCGCCAGATCGTGCGCTATCACGATGTTACGCCCGGCTCGCAGATCACCTGGAACACGGCGTTTCTGGCCGTTACAGGCGCATGGAAGCGGGGTGGCGAAGACGAAGTGCGCTACCTGCTGGAAGTGCTGGGTCAGGTCACCCGCACCCCTGAAAAAGAACTTACGGACGAAATGCGCCGCGCACGTCTGAACATCTATCAGGACTGCAACGACGCCTTCCGCAACCTGCTTCAGGGCAAGTTCGGCAAACTGCCGCTCGGCTTCCCGGCTGACTGGGTCTATCAGAGTGCTTTCGGCTCTGACTGGAAGAGCGCCATGGCGGCCCGCACCGAGACTTCGCCCCTTGAATCGCTGGCAGAAGTGAACCTTGCAGCCGAAGAAAAGGCCTGCACCGAAATTCTGAAGCGTAAGCCCAACGATGAAGAATTCGTGCTGTACCTTAACCATCCGGCGGACGCGCTCAAGACCATCCAGTTCAAGTCCAAATTCGGCGACCCCAACAACCTGCCTTTGCACGTATGGTTCGAGGGGCTGAAAGTCGGCCAGGATCTGTACTTCAACGACAGCAGCGGCAAGCCCCACCACCTCTTGCTGCTCAGCATATCCAACCCCAACGAGGCGGGCATCTCCATCTGCCGTTACGTGCTCGACTCCGAATTCATGAGCTGCGAGGTTCAGGTTCGTCAGCCTTCGGGCAACGGTGCAAAGAGCACGCTCATGGCCGATACGGCCAACAAGTATCACGTGGCCGCGCCGAGCAACGGCGACTTGTGGGTCATGTATGTGCATCCCGGTGATGTGGTCAAAGCGGGCGAAGAGCTCTTTAACGTTTCCATCATGAAGCAGGAAAAGGCCGTTCTGGCCCCCATTGACGGCATGGTGAAACGTGTGCTCAAAACCGCCGACTTTAAAGAAAACAAGCAAATGGTTTCGGTCAGAGAAGGTGAGCTTATTGTGGAGCTGGGGCCTGTGCCGCGCATATGCGGCAATGAGGCCTGCGGCCAGCCCATTCCTATGGATAACATCGCATTCTGCCCCTATTGCGGTGTGCGCGTAAGTTAATTACTACGCTCACTACTGGAATTTGTGGACAGTTCCTTAATGGCGATATACAATTTCCAAGGTTGTAAAGCTTCTGTTTCCCAAACCGGAGGAAGACATGGCTAAGATTCCCGCCGCCAAACCTGCGCAGAACAAACCCAAGGGCGCCGCGCCCGAGGCAGTTCAGAAAAAACTGGTGCTTGATGGTGCCGAAATTGTGCAGATTGGTCCCGAAGCGGAGTTGCTTGTTGGTGGTAAGAACTACAACACTGCCCTGATCAGTCAGATCCAGGGCATTCAGGCGCCCCATTTTCGCGCCATCTCATCCATTGCCTTTCATCATCTGCTTGATGAAACAAAGGTTAATGGGCGTGTGGTACGCAGCGTGGTGGACCGTGAATACGGGCGCATTGACTGGAACGACCCCGAAATCAACCAGGATCCGGACTTCTTGCAGAAGTTCGTGCGCCAGCTCGGCAAGCAGATTCATCAGGCCGCGCTGGCGGAAGGCGAGCAGACCAATACCAAGCTGCGCACCTTTATCAATAATATAGTCGAAGGCTTCGCCACCTCCCCCGAGGGCATCGACCAGTTGCGCAAGCGCTCGGTCATGGTGCAGGCAGCCATTTTGTCTGTTGAAGTGCCGCACGATGTTGCGGAAGCCGTGCGCGGCGCATACCGCGACATCTGCCGCGAAAACGAAGACGACATGACCCCCGTGGCCGTGCGTTCTTCCGCTGCAGGCGAAGACTCGCGCAAGAAGGCCTTTGCCGGTCTGCAGGATACCTACCTGAACATGGTGGGTGAAGACAAAGTAGTGGAAGCCTACCATTGGGACTGCTCCTCTGCCTATAATCTGCGCTCCATGACCTACCGACGCGAGGCCATCCTTGATGCTCTGGCCAAGGCCGAAGAAACCGGCGATGAGAGCATTGCTGAAAACGCCAAGCTTGAGTGGGCCATTGAGCACACCTCGCTTTCTGTCTGCATGATGCAGATGATCAATCCCGTGATCTCCGGTACGGCCTTTTCTGCCGATACTGCCACGGGTTGCCGCGGCACCGACCGCCGCGAACTGGTCAGCATTGATGCCAGCTACGGCCTCGGCGAGGCTGTGGTAGGCGGCAAGGTGACGCCTGACAAGCTTTATGTCTTCCAGCGCGATGACGGCGGCGAAGTTGTGATCCGCCAGATGGGCTGCAAGGACATGAAGATCGTCTATGACGAACGTGGCGGCACCCGTGAAGTGGAAGTTTCCGAGCTTGAGGCTCTGCGCTGGGCGCTTTCGCTCAGCCAGGCCGAACGCGTAGCCCAGGGTGTGCGCTCCGTCAGCAAGGCTTACGGCGGCATCATCATGGATACGGAATTCTGCATTGACGCCAACGACAAGCTCTGGTTCGTCCAGGCGCGGCCCGAAACCCGCTGGAACGATGACCTTGAGCTGCACCCCCATACCATCTTCATGCGCCGCCGCGAGGTAGATGCCAAAGCCGCCGCCGAAGCCGAAGTGCTGGTGGAAGGCAATGGCGCTTCACGCGGGGCTGGTCAGGGTACCGTGCGCTTTTTGCGTTCTGCCCTTGAACTGAACAAGATCGCCAAGGGCGATGTGCTTGCCGCCGAACGCACCGACCCGGACATGGTGCCGGGCATGCGTGTGGCCTCGGCCATTATGGCCGATGTGGGCGGCGACACGAGCCACGCGGCCATTACCTCGCGCGAGCTTGGCATTGCCGCCATTATTGGCATTCAGCGCCTTGACATACTGCGTGCGCTCGACGGCGCGGAAGTGACCGTTGACGGCACACGCGGCAAGGTCTATCGCGGCCTTTTGCCCCTGCACCTTGTGGGCGGCGAAATGGATCTCTCCAAGCTGCCCCTTACCAAGACCAAGGTCGGCCTTGTGCTGGCCGATGTGGGTCAGGCGCTGTTCCTCTCCCGTCTGCGCAACTTCCCCCAGTTTGAAGTGGGCCTGCTGCGCGCGGAATTCATGCTTGGCAACATCAGCATCCATCCGCAGGCACTGGAAGCCTTTGACAACGGCGAACTGGAAAATGTGGTGCACAGCAAGCTGAAAGAGCTTGAAAACCGCCTTTCCAAGGTGCTGCGCGAGCAGATGGCTGCCGGGCTGATCGTGTTCAACTTTAACCTGCGCGAATACGTGGGCGAAGTGACCGGCCTTGCCGCAGAGGTTGAAGCCTTTGCCGAAGCGAGCAAGAGCCTGAATGCGGAAGAAGTGCTGATGCAGCACCGCAAAATGCGCGAACTGGATCACAAGGTTGACCAGCACCTCGAAATGGCCTCGCGCCGTATTGAAGTGCTCAAGACCTCCAATGATCTGGCCGACCATGTTCGCATCATCATGGGTTACGATGACGCTCTGGCCCTGCTGAATCCGGCTGACCCCGAATCCGCCAAGCGTGTTGCCGAAATCGAAGCCACTGTTGAAGAACATGTGCGCCGCATCAAGGATCTGCCCGCAGTCACCAAGTTGATGGACAACATCAACCATCTGCGTGAAGAAGTGAGCCTGCGCTCCGGCCTGAAAAAGGAAATGGACGACCTGCGCAACCTGACGGACAAAATTCGCGGCATCATCAAGTCCCGCGGCTTCCGTACCGGCAAGGAGCATTACGTTCAGACCCTGGCCCAAAACCTGGCCCTCTTTGCCATGGCCTTCTACGGCAAGCCCATCACGTACCGCACAACCGACTTCAAGAGCAACGAATACCGCAATCTGCTGGGCGGCAGCCTCTTTGAACATACCGAAGACAACCCCATGCTTGGCTATCGCGGCGTTTCCCGTAATATCCATGATTGGGAAATTGAAGCCTTCAAGCTGGCCCGCGGCGTATACGGCGGCTCCAACCTGCGCATGATGCTGCCCTTTGTGCGCACTCTGGAAGAAGCCCGCTCCATGCGCAGCTACCTTGAGCAGGTTCACAAGCTCAAGAGCGGTCAGGACGGCCTGAAGATCATCCTCATGTCCGAGCTGCCTTCCAACGCCATTCTGGCCAAGCAGTTCATCTCCGAGTTTGACGGCTTCTCCATCGGCTCCAACGACATGACCCAGATGGTGCTGGCGACAGACCGCGACAACTCGCGCCTGTCCCACATCTATGACGAGGAAGATCCCGCTGTTATCTGGGCCATCCTTGTCAGTATATTCACCGGGCAGAAGTACGCCAAGAAGGTGGGCTTCTGCGGTCAGGGCGTGTCCAACAGCATCATCCTGCGCGGCCTGGTCGCCATTGCGGGTATTACCTCCGCCTCGGTGGTGCCCGATACCTACTACCAGACCGTGTTCGACATCGCCTCTGTGGAAGGGGAAAACCATTCTGCCGCCGACCTCGGCAAGTGGCTTGCCGCCCAACACCACAAGCGCCTTGCCGATCTGATGGAAAAGACCGGTTACGGTCATATCCTCAAGAAGTACAAGGAACCGCAGGATATTCAGGAATGGTACGAGGGCGAGTTGCAGCGTCGGCACGAACAGTTCCGCGAGCACCTCGACACCCCCAAGGAAGCCTTTTACCGCGCTGAATTGCAGAGCTTCCGTTCCACTTTCCACAAGCCCGTGATCTACGCCACCTGGAACTGGAACGAAACGGTTGAGGATGCCCTGCATCACGCCGGCTTCCAGAACTTCGAGGAGCAGGCCAAGGCTTTGGAATACTCCCGCACGGTCAACGACTAGCGCAAGCCGGTCACTGCCGACTGATACACCAAGGCCCGGATCTCAGGATTCGGGCCTTTTCGCATACAGCGGAGTGGGTGACGCAATCTCTGGCTTCAAAAAAACTTTTTCTGCTTGCAGGAGAATCGTATGCGCATGTGGATGTTACCCCCTGAAGGCATGTGCCGCAAACATTTGCTGGGCGAACACGTGGAACTGCATATGCTTCTTGGCAGCATGCGGCGCGGCAAGAGTATTGAGGGTTTTCTTTCTGGCGGATTGGTTGACCCGCAGCAACTTTTTGCGAGGCATGATGAACTTGTAACAGAGATGACCCGGCGTAGATTCAAACACACATCATCCATTGATGCGTGTGAATGTGCTTCTCTGGCTGCCCAGTATGCAGGCCGCACCTCCATCAACATTGCTGCCAATGCCGCTGAATTACGCCGTAGGTGCCCTGACTGCGCCCACCTGATGCAAGCGAAAAACGCCCCAACACAATCAAAAAACACAATTCCAGTCGGATGATTTACGGGACAGATATCGCGCGCGCCATCAGCGCAATATTTTACTGCAGCGCACGAAAAAGCCGGGCCTGGAAATCCAGACCCGGCTTTGCATTTTCAGGCAGGGTAGAGCGTTAGCTCTTGATGCTGAAATTGAGCTTGCTCTGCATGTTCTGCACGCTCTTGCTCAGGGTGCTCATGGCGTCGTCAAATTCCTTTTGCAGGCTGTCCATGAGTTCATGCACCGAGATAATCTTGTTCACGCGCGCCACGTTGGCACCGCAAAAGGCAAAACCGCGTTCAAGATTGCCCCTCATGGCGTTGATGAGCGCCTGGGCGATGCAATAGGGCGTTTTTTCCTGTTCGCAGGTATGCACACAGTGGAACACGCACTTGAAAGGCTTTTTCTTGCCCTCGCGCGAGGCCGTGATGAATTCATTGCCAAGAGCACGGCCAGGCATGCCCACCGGGCTTTTGATAATGGTGATGTCTTCATCGCGCGCCGTGAGGTAGCTCTGCTTGAAGCGGTCATCAGCATCGCATTCGTGGGTGGCCACAAAGCGGGTACCCATCTGCACGCCGGAAGCGCCAAGATCAAGGAACTTCATGATGTCCGCGCCGGAATAGACGCCGCCAGCGGCAATAACAGGCACGGCTCGACCGCACTTGTCTTCCATAGCCTTGGCGGCATCCACCACCTGCGGCACCAAAACTTCAAGCGAGTGACCGGGATCCTGCAACTCTTCAGCCTTGAAGCCGAGGTGGCCGCCAGCCTTGGGGCCTTCAACCACAAAGGCGTCAGGCGTGTAACCAAAGCGCGAAGCCCATTTTTTGGCGATTACCGTGGCCGCTCTGGCTGAAGAAACAATGGGAACCAGTTTGGTTTTGAATTCTTCTTTCTTTTCCTCGCACACCTGCAACAGGTGATGCGGCATGTCGAGGGGAAGGCCAGCGCCTGAAAAGATGATGTCCACCTTGTTTTCAACGGCGGTGCGTACCATCTGGCTGAACGTGGTAAGCGCCACCATCAGGTTGACGCCAATAATACCGTTGCTGAGTTCGCGGGCTTTCAATATTTCATTGCGCAGGGCGCGCAGATTGGCTGTAAGGGGATCCTTGGCCACATCGGGTTCTTTCATGCCGATCATGGCCCCGGCGATGACGCCGATACCACCCTGATTGGCAACAGCCGACGCCAGCCCGGAAAGCGAAATGCCCACGCCCATGCCACCCTGAACTACAGGGATTTTAGCCGTGAGATCACCTATCTTGAGTGCGGGAAAAGACATTGCAAGACCTCCGTCCTGTCCGTAAGCAGGGTGTCATTTTGCATCGTTTCGATTTCAAACGACATACCTATGTTTGCCGGGAAGCATAGCTGGTAATTTCACAAGACGCAACAATCATCTTTATAATATGTATTCCGGCCCGTTATCCTGCACACAATGAAGCATAGGGGCACCAGTCGCAATGGCGGTCTGGACGCGCCGTAAACGACGGCGCATGGCGCATGTGCAGCAATACAAGAGAAAGCGCCGCATGGCAGTATCCAATGGCCTCCGCCAGGTCTTCATCCACCAGCCCGCCAAAAAGGGGATACTCCCTGCCAGCATCGCGCAGTTCAACCAGCGCGGCGTCGCCAACCGGGCCAAGGCCGCTGCCCACAGCCATGCTCACATAGCAGGGCAATTGCAGGCTGGGCAGCCGGGGCCGCAACTCTTCAAAGAGGGTATCCATATCTTCAAGCATCTGGGGGTCCGGCTCATATTCGCCGCCCACCTGCGTCTGGCGCAAGGCCTCAAAAAGGCTCTCAGTACGCCTGAAATAAAGGATGTCACCCCACAAGCTTCCATCATGTAATTTAAGGCTGCCTGTCTTGTAGTCAAGGATGTGCAGCAGGTCATCGCGCCGGTCAATGCGATCCATTATGCCCCTGAAGGAATATTCACCGCCAGCCAGCGACAGCGTGGCCTTGAGTTCTTCCTCCAGCGCAACAATGATTGTGCTGTCGGGCTGATTGTCCAGAAAACGATTCAAACGCACAGGGGCGGCTTCTTCCAGCATGAGGCAGCTGTCCGGCGGCAAAAGGCGGCGCAGGTCGGCCTTTTCAAGCTCCTCATGAAAACGCGCAAGCATGGTGTCGCGGCTGATATCGCCCCGGCGCACCTCTTTATTGAGATACGGTTCATACAGTGCGTGCAGCGTATCGTGAATGCAGGTGCCCACGGCTGCGGGGTCGTCGCCTTCGTTGACTTCCTTCGGTGGCTGCAAGCCGCAGAGGTACTGCCAGGCAAAGCGCAGAGGGCACTGCTGGTAAACATCCAGCCGGGTAGGTGAAAGCGGTTTTTGCAGAAGGGCCAGCATGGCCTCGTGCAGGGCCTCTGTGCGGGGCAGGCTTTTGGGCGCGGCAGGGGTGCTGCGCACCACGCAACGAGCCACCCCCAGCGGCTCCTGACCGGGCACAAGCAGCTCGCCACGGCGCTGTTCTTCTTCCCACAGCAGTTGCTCCACAAAGCGACTGCGGCTTTTTTTGCCGTCAAAGAGCGCAGAGCGGCTGATGCCCTCCTGCCAGAAAAAGCGTACCTCCTTCGCCCCGGCGCAGAGCCGGTACAGCGTGTGGGCTGTGGCGCGTTCGCGCCTGCGAGCATCGGGCAGGCCAAGCACCTGCCGCAGGGAATCAGGCAGCAGGGGATCCTGCGCAGGGTTGCCGGGCAGCTTGTCGTCCGTGGCGTCCACAATAAGCACCCTGTCAAAGTGCAGCAGGCGCGTTTCAAGCATGCCCAGCACCTGCAAGCCTGTGAGCGGCTCCGCCTCAAACGGTACCCGCTCCTGTTGCAGCACCTCGCGCACTATGCCGTGCAACACGCTGGTGGGAAAGGGCGTCTGCGCGAGGCAGTTTTGCCGCAACACAGGGGCCGCATGGCGGGCAAGTCGGTACATGGCTTCCGCATCCAGCGGAAAATGCCGCCACATGTCGCCGCCGTTGCGCAGCAGAAAATCGCAGATGTTTTGCAGACACAGGGCCATGCCCTCGGTAGTGTCCACCTGCCCCGGCTGGCGCACCAGCACATTGAGCGTGGCTTCAAAAAGCTCAAAAAGCGCAGGATGCATGCCCGGGGCGCACTCCCGGGCAACCTCGTCCATATCCACAAACCGCGCCCCGCCGCGAATCATGCCCTCAATGCGGCGCAAGACCTCGCGCAAATAAAGGGGCGTTGCGCTGCCGTCATCCACGCGCAGCAGGTTCAGGTAGGGGTGCCGCAGGCACTGGAGCAGGTTGCGCCAGTAATAGCGGCCATCTTCCGTCCTGTTTTCCTGCAATTGCAGTAAAGCCTCAAGCAGACGGTTGAGGGGCGAACGTTCCAGCGGATAGCCCATGGAAACGTTGACATCCTTGTTGGGCAAATGGTGCAGAACGGGCATGAGCAGGGCGCTATCTGTGAGCACAACCGCCGTAGAAAGCCCGTCAGACGCGGATATGCCACTGTCCCCGTTTTCTGCCCCATTGCTGGCCCTGCTGGCATCGCTATGTGGCACGGACAGTTCTTCATGCAATGCTTTAAGTTGTGAATGGCAATCGTACCCGGCAAAAAAAGATATGCGCGGCTTGTGCGTGGCCTCGGCGTCCGTGGGTTCCACGGCAAGGCGCGCCGTGGCCTTCCAGCGGCGCAGCCAGACGGCCTGCGCTTCGCACGCCCAGTGCGGTGCGGTGCCCAAAGCCAGCGCCGGGTCTGCATGCAGGCAAATCTGCCCGCCCGCATGCCAGAGCCTGTGCAGCAGGGCTTCCTCACTGCCGGTGAGCAGCGAAAATCCGGCCATCACAACGGGGCGGTCATCTGCGGGCGTAAAAAAGCGGGGCAGGGCAAGTCCGTCTCCGCTGACGGTAAAGGCGTCCAATCCCGGTGTCGTCCAGCGGCGAGCCTCCAGCGCGGCCACATAGGCCTTGCCGATGCGCCCCAGAGCGCCCAGCAGGGCAGCCGCAGGGCCGGAAACCTCCTGTTCCACATGGCTGAGATCCACAGCAGCCACACGCTGGCCCAGCATTTCTTCCAGCAGGTTTGAGAGCCGCAAGCCCCAGGGCAGAAAGTGCGCCATGTCCATGCGGGCAAAACGTGCGGCAAGGCCCTCGTCATCCTGCGCGAGGCCCATAACGCACTCGTGCAGCAGGGCGACCCTGTCCAGCACGTTGGCAGTGTGCAGAGGGTCTGCGCTGGTTTGCGAGCGCCATGCCGAAATAACATCCGCCAGGGTCATGACCTTGGGCAGCAAGCCCTGATAACCTTCTTCCGCGTAGAGCTTGGTGAGGTACCGCCAGGGCCGGTTGTGGGGCACGATCAGCAGGGTTGCGCCTGCCCGCCCCTTGCCAATCCTGGTCAGAAAGGCTTTGAGGTCGGGCAGGAAGGGACGTTGCCAGGGAAAAACGAGAATCGGCGATAAGCTCATGCCTGAGCCTCCGTGGCGGGCAAAAGATCGCTGCAACGCTCGGCAAAGGCCGAAACGCCGTGCGCTTCCACAAGCTGAAACCGCCGTAAATCAAGGTACACCAGCAGGCCGCGCGCACTGCCGGGGGCGCAGTCGTTTCCGGCTTCCAGGCAGGCAAGGTAGGTCTGTAGCTGCGCCACGTGATCTGCTTCCGGCTGGCCGCTTTTATAATCAAGCACCAGCGGTCCCCACGGCTCATGCACCAGCAAATCCATGCGCAGCAAGCGCCCCTCGGCGTCCATGAGCGAATGTTCGGGCCAGCCCGCTTGCAGCCAGCGAGCCGCCTGCGGCTGCGAGGCAAACCATTGCAGCGCCGCAACGGCATTTTCCCGCAACGCGGCCTCGTCCGGCACAGGCAGGGAAAAATGCCCAAGGCCGAAGTTCAGCGCCGCCTGCGCGTCCGCCTGCGGATTGCCTGTTATGTGAAGATGTTCAAGGCACAGATGCAGGAAACTGCCCCTGTCTTCTGCGCGAAAACTGAATCCTGCCAGAGGATTACGAAAAATTTTGAGGCGCGGCAGCCACTGCATGGGCCGCCAGGCGGGGTCGGCAAAGCCAGCGGAATCTCCAGCATATGGAGCCATTGCATCGCTTGGGGCAATATCCACAGGGGAATTGGCAGCGTTTTCCTTGCCTTCCGGGCTTTCCGCAACATCCGGCTTGCTGCCCCAGGGGGCCGCGGCAGAAGTCCTCGCAGCACTTGCAACCGGGGCGGCATCGTGCGCGGCTGGCTCCTCGCCCACGGTGTAGGGGGCTGTGAACCCGGCCTGTTCCATAAGCATATCCAGCACGTCACTGGTAGAGCCGCGCCCGCCCACGGTGCTGGTGCGCAGCACGTAGAGCGCATCGCGCGCACGGGTAAAGGCCACATAGAGCAGGTGGACGTTTTCGCGGCACTGGCGGGCAAGCTCCTGATGATAGGGCGCACCCAGATGCTTTCTGTTGCCCACGGCAAGGCGCAGGCCCTCGCGCTCGACCATCACGGTTTCATTGCCCATGCGGGCGCGCAGGTCTGTCCACGGCACAATGACCACCGGGGCTTCCAGGCCTTTGGATTTGTGGATGGTCATGACGCGCACTGCATCCATGTTTTCGGGCATGGGCACCTTTTCTTCGCCGCTTTTGGCGTGCCAGTGCTCCAGAAATGTGGGCAGGGTGGCAAGGCCCTTTTCTTCCGCGCTGTGCAGCACTTCCATGAAGCGCCGCAAAAAGGTCTCCGCCTCGGGATAGCGCCGCTCCACATCCAGCCGGGCAAACCATTCAAGCGTCATGTCATAGGGCGTCATGAGGCCGGATTGACTGTGGAACGGAGCAAGCAGCCGCTGCCAGATTTCTGGCCAGCGCCTTTTGAACCGCTGGAACAGCGGCCCGCCTTTGGATGCGGCGCACCAGCCAGCAATGTCCTCGTGCACGAGAGCCGCAGCTTCGGGATGCTCCCTGAATATGCTGCCGCACACAAGGCTCATAAAGGCGATGTCGTCCTCTGGGTTATCAAGAAAGGAGAGCAGGGCCACGGCCTGCACCACCAGCGGATGCGCGGCAAGCCGCAGGCTGTTTTCTGTAATCACGGGAATATTTTCACGGATCAGCCTGTCGGCCACAAGGGTGGCCTTGCCGTTGCTGCGCACGAGAATGAGCACATCGGCCCAGGGATGGTGCGGCTCAATATCCTCATGCAACAGTGTGCAGAGGCGTTCAAGCACATCTTCGCCCAGAGCCTCGGCATCCACGGAAAGGATGGTCTCCACGCGTACAAAGCCGCCCTCGCGGGCATTTTCAGGGCATTGCTGCTCCGTGCCCGCAAAGGCGCGCACAAGGCCCTGAGCGGCCTGCCCGCAGATTTCCGGCGGGGTGCCCGAGGGCAAAAGGGCGGCCATGACCTTTGCGGCCATGGCCGGCTGCGCCAAGGGGCCGAAAATGCCGTTGTTGTGCTGCACGATTTCGCGGCGGCTGCGCCAGTTATAGGGCAGATTGTCGCGCTGGCCGTCAGGCGCGAGGGCTGTGAGGCCCGCATCGTCAAACACGCCGTCAAAAAGTTCCGGCTCGCCACCACGCCAGCCGTAAATGGACTGCTTGACGTCACCCACCCAGGTGAGGGAGCCGCCGCGCGAGAGCGCTTCTTCTACAAGGGGACGCAGCGCGTACCATTGCTCGCGGCTGGTATCCTGAAATTCATCCACCAGAAAATGCGTGAGGCGCGAGCCCATGCGGCACAGGGCTTCGGGCACGCCGTTGTCGCTTTCAAGCACCTGCCGCGCCATGTGCGGAATCAGCAGGCCCGGCAGGCTGCCTTCCTGCCGCTGGTTTTGCACAAAGGCCTGCACAAGGGTACGCGCCAGCAAGAGCACGGGGGCAAGCCCCACAGCCTGACGCAGTAGGGGAGCGGTATCCGCCAGAATCCCGGCTGCTCGGGCAAAGGCCTCGTAGGCTTTTTGCACTTCGTCGCTGACCACGGGTTTTTTCAAAAACAGGTCGGACGCGCTGGCCTTGCTAAGGTATGCCGAAGTCTTGCACTGCCCGGCGGCAATGGCTTCTACAGCCGCGAGGGCGTTTTTGCTGAAATTGAGCCCGCTGGCAGCCGCAGCGGCCAGAAAAATATTGGCATGGGTAACGGCCATGCTCTCCACTTCGCTCAGCCGTTTGTGCAGGGTTTCTGTGGGCGAAATGTCTTCAAAGCGCCCGAGCAGCACGTCATCCAACAGGCCGCGCAACTGGTTGAGCAGCTTTTCGCCCGCAAGAAAGCCCGTACTGTTCTCCCGCCAGGCCATGGCCCGATAGACCTCGCGCAGCAGGGAGCGCATGGTTTCATCGCCCTGCCATGCACGTTCAAGCAATACATCAAGGTAGGGGGTGAGCACTTCTTCCGTGGCAAAAACAGGCTGAAAATCCGGATGCAGATCAAGTTCCAGCGCTGCCGCGCGCACAATGAGGTGCAGCAGGCTGTCAATAGTGCGGATGTTCAGCGCGCCCATATCGCGCATGATCACATCCACCCAGCGGGAGGCCTGATCGGGCGAAAGCGCAAGCCCGCCCAAGGGCTGCCCAAGGGCCGCGCTCTTGAGCTGCCGGATAACGCGGTCGCGCATTTCGGTAGCAGCGGCATTGGTAAAGGTAATGGCGAGGATGTCGCCCCAGCCGCAGCGGCCCCCCGGCAAAAGCACGCAGGCCGAGGAGGCAGAAGCACTCGCGGGCGGCCCGCTCTGCACCAGCCTTTGCAGAAAACAATGTGTCAATTCATAGGTCTTGCCAGAACCGGCAGAGGCCTTGACCTGTCGGAGATGCTTCATGCTGCCGGTTACGCCGGGGGCAGCATGCCCTTCAGCATGCCCTGACCGGTGGATTCAAGCACAGCCCGCCACAGGTCTGAATAGATGTTGAGCTTGCGGCGCTTGCGGGTCACAAGCTCCAGCGGCAGATGCACGTAACGATCCTGAATTTTGCCCACCACCATGTCTGTGCGTCCGGCCATGGCGGCATGCACTGCGTACTGGCCCAAAAATCCGCAATAGACCTTGTCGTTGGCGTTGGCCGGGATGGAGCGGATAATATAGCTCGGGTCAATGTATTTCAGCGAATGCTCAATGCCGCGCGCGCCAAGATAGGAACTGATATTCTTGCGCAGCAGGTCGGCCACATCACCAAGCACGGGGTTGCCCGAGACATCCTTGGCGGCGTGATTTTCCATAAGGTGCTGGCCTGCGCCCTCGGCTGCCACAATCACGGCATGCCCGCGCGAGCGCAGGCGTTCTTCCAGCGCGGGCAAAAGCCCGCCCTCGCCCTCAAGGGCAAAGGGAGCCTCGGGAATGAGCACAAAGTTCACTTCTTTGAGGGCCAGAGCCGCGCGCGCGGCGATAAAGCCCGATTCCCGCCCCATCAGCTTGACAAGGCCAATGCCGTTGGGCACGCCGCAGGCCTCGGTATGTGCGCATTCAATGGCCTCCGTGGCCTTGAAGGCGGCTGTTTCAAAGCCGAACGACTGGGGAATGAAGTTGATGTCGTTATCAATGGTTTTGGGGATGCCGATGACGGATATCTTGAGCCCGCGCGCCTGCACCTCGCTACTGATGGCAAGAGCGGCCTTCATGGTGCCGTCGCCGCCAATGACAAAGAGAGCGTTGACGTTGCTGCGTTCAAGGTTATCCACAATTTCCTCGGCAGGCTGCGGCCCGCGTGAGGAACCAAGCATGGTGCCGCCAAAACGGTGAATATCCGCCACGCTTGAAGGCGTAAGCTCAAAGGGAGCATGCCCGTACTTGGGAATAAAACCCTCAAGCCCGTAGGCGATGCCCAGAATGGAGGGCACGTTGTAGGCGTGGAAGGCCTCCATCACAATGGCGCGGATGACATCGTTGATGCCGGGGCAAAGCCCGCCGCAGGTCACGATGGCGCACTTGGCGCGGGTGGTGTCAAAATAGAGTTTTTTGCGCGGGCCAGCGGCCTCAAGGCATACGCTGAAGGGCGCGTTCACTTCTTCCGACAGTTCTTCATCCACAACAATCTGCACGGTCTTGTTGTCTGCCCATGTGCGGTAGGGCAGCACAGAATCAAGCTTGCAGGGGCCAAGCGTGCGGATTTCCGTTTCGAGCGAACATTCTTGCATGGTGCAGCCTCGGCTGTTTTGGAGCTATTTGCTTAAACCAAGTTCCGCCGCATTGGCGCGCATGGCTTCGATGGACAGAGCCAGAAAAGCATCAAGCTCAAGCCCGGCCTCGGCGCACTGGCGGATGTTGTCGCGGCACACGCTGGCCGCAAAGGCTTTATCCTTCATCTTTTTCTTTATACTTTTAACTTCCATGCCTTCCATGCCCGTGGGGCGCATGAGCGCAGCGGCAGAGATAAGCCCGGTGACGGTTTCGCCGCAGCGCAGGGCGTAATCAAAGCGCGAGGCTGGGCCAGCCGCGCCGTTCATTTCCGCATTATGGGCGCGAATGGCCGTAAGGGCCTCATCCGGCAACTGGCCAGCCAGCATTTCTGCTGTGTCCAGCCCGTGCCGCGCGGCGTTTT
The DNA here is from genome assembly GCF_902477725.1 of uncultured Desulfovibrio sp. Lineage (NCBI taxonomy): Bacteria > Pseudomonadati > Thermodesulfobacteriota > Desulfovibrionia > Desulfovibrionales > Desulfovibrionaceae > Desulfovibrio > uncultured Desulfovibrio sp. The sequence goes on from NZ_CABSIF010000008.1 coordinate 62,647, forward strand.
CCGCCGTGGCGGGGTAGTCGAGGTCGTGCAAAAGGCCCGTGAGGCCCCAGAGGTCTTCATCTTCGCCAAAATGTTGGGCAAGGGCGCGCATTATGGCCTCGGAGGCCAGGGCATGCTGCAACAGGGAAGGCGGTGTTTTTTGCTCGGCCAGCAGGGTGAGGGCCGATTGACGTTCTATCATGGCAAGTACTCCCTTATGTTTAAAAATGTAAATCAGGCAACCCGGCTTTGCAAGCCGCGCGAGGGTGAACGGCCGATGCGCAGCCGTGGCCCGACCCGCAGCCCAGTTGACAGCACGGCATTAATGACGGAAAAGAATCTTTTCGGAATACATATTCCACTACCTTTGCCGAAGCGACAATTTATGCCCATATACGGTCTCCGTTTCAGAACGCTTGGACAAACAAGCTATTATACCGGCCCCTCCGGCTTCAAACGGGGGGATCATGTACTTATTGAGGCAGAACAGGGCCAGACCCTCGCCGAAATAGTATCCGGCCCCGCAGAGCATTTGCCCGGACAAATGGAGCAGGAACTGCCCTCCATTCTGCGTCATGCCGGTTCAGAAGACATCCTCCGTGGTGAAGCCAACGAGCAGATGGCGCGCGAAGCGCAGCAGTTCTGCCGCCAGTGCATCCGCGACCGCAACCTTGATATGAAGCTTGTGGATGTGGAGGTCTTTTTTGACCGCAGCAAGCTCATCTTTTACTTCACCGCGCCCTCCCGCATTGATTTTCGCGATCTGGTCAAAGACCTTGTGCGCGAATACCGGGCGCGCATCGAGCTGCGGCAGATAGGCGTGCGCCACGAAACGCAGATGGTGGGCGCTGTGGGCAACTGCGGCATGGTCTGCTGCTGCCGAAGGTATCTGCGCAAGTTTGCGCCCGTGACCATCCGTATGGCAAAAGAGCAGAATCTCTTTCTGAACCCTGCCAAAATTTCGGGTATTTGCGGCCGCCTGCTCTGCTGCCTTTCTTACGAGCAGGACAACTACGACCATTTTCACCGCATGTGCCCGCGGCTCGGCAAGAAATACCAGACGGACAAAGGCCCCATGAAGGTTCTGCGGGCCAATATGTTCCGCAATTCCCTTTCTGTGCTGACGGAAAACAATGAAGAAGTCGAACTGAGCCTGGACGATTGGCAGGCGCTTTCGCCCCACAGGCCGGAGGCCCCCCAGGGCGTACAGCCAAAGCAGCCGCCCAAAGGCCCCATGAACGACAACAGCCTGCTTGTGGTTTCCGCTACGCCGGATACTCTTGACTCTCTTGATTTTATGGATGAATTCCGTCAGGACGAGCGCGATACCCCCGCCGAGGAATCCGCCCCCGCCGAATCCGGCGAACGCGCTCCCGGTGTGGAGGCGCAGGCCGAACCGGGCAAGAATCGCCGCAAACGCCGCCGCAACAAGTCGCAGCGGCCCGACCACGACTAGCAATTAAGCTTACGGAGCCTTGAGTGAACAGCTTTTTCATCACAACGCCCATCTATTACGTCAATGCCAAGCCCCATCTGGGGCATGCCTATACCACTGTGGTTGCCGATGCCATGGCCCGCTACCACAAGCTGATTGGCGAGGACACCATGTTCCTCACCGGTACAGACGAGCACGGCGACAAGATTGTTCAGGCGGCGGAAAAACAAGGCCAGACTCCCAAGGAGTTTGTGGACGATATCAGCGGTCGCTTCCGCGCGCTGTGGCCCAAGCTTGACGTTGCCAACGACCGTTTTGTGCGCACCACCGATCCCGAGCACATCAGCGCCGTGCAGGCCTTTTTGCAAAAGGTCTATGACGCGGGCGACATCTATTTTGGCGAGTTTGGCGGGCATTACTGCTACGGCTGCGAGCGGTTCTATACCGAAAAAGAACTGGAAAACGGCCTCTGCCCCCAGCACCTGACCAAGCCGGAATTTATCAGCGAGAAGAACTACTTCTTCCGCATGTCCAAGTATCTGCCCTGGCTCAAGGAGCACATCGAGGCCAATCCTTCGTTTATCCGGCCCGAGCGCTACCGCAGCGAAGTGCTGGCCATGCTCGAATCCGGCGCGCTGGAAGACCTGTGCATCTCGCGCCCCAAATCGCGCCTGACATGGGGCATTGAGCTGCCCTTTGACAAGGATTACGTCTGCTACGTGTGGTTTGACGCGCTGCTCAACTACATCAGCGCGCTGAACTGGCCCGATGGCGAAGATTTTAAAAAGTTCTGGCCCGGCGAACATCTGGTTGCCAAAGATATCCTCAAGCCCCACGCCGTATTCTGGCCCACCATGCTCAAATCTGCGGGCCTGCCGCTGTATGAGCATCTGAATGTCCACGGCTACTGGCTTGTGCGCGACACCAAGATGTCAAAGTCGCTTGGCAATGTTGTGGAACCGAGCGATATGGCCCATCGCTTCGGGCCGGACGCATTCCGCTATTTCCTGCTGCGCGAAATGCACTTTGGTTCTGACGCCAGCTTTAGCGAAGACGCCCTTGTGGGCCGCATCAACGCCGACCTTGCCAATGACCTTGGCAACCTGTTCAGCCGCGTGCTTTCCATGACGGCCAAGTATTTCGGCAGCCGCGTTCCCATGCCCAAGGCGCTTCAGGAGGACGACAAGGCCATTGCCGACCTGTGCGCCAACTCCATGCGCAACTTTGTGCAGCTTTTTGGCAACGTGCAGTTTGCCCAGGGGCTTGAATCCCTGTGGGAGCTCGTGCGCGCCCTGAACAAATATGTGGACACCCAGGCCCCCTGGGCGCTCTACAAGCAGGGCAACATGGAGCGCCTCGCAACCGTCATGTACGTCATGCTGGCGGCCATGCGCAAAACCGCGCTCTGCCTCTGGCCCGTCATGCCCGTAGCCTCTGGCAAAATGCTGGCCCAGCTCGGGCAGCAGGTGCAGGACGGACAGCCCCCGGTTGCCAATGTGGAAGACGAAATTGCCCATTTTGAAGGCCTTGAACCCGGCATTCAGGTGGCGGAAGGCTCCAACCTGTTCCCGCGCATTGAAGTGAAAAAAGAAGGCGCGGACAGCAAGGAACCCAAGGCTCAAAAGAAGGACAAGCAGGCGGAAAAAGCGCAGGAAAAAGCCGCGCCCAAGCAGGCTGCAGCAGAGCAGGGCGGGGCAGAAGCCCCCGTGGCCAAGCCCAATGTGGAATTTGACCAGTTCAAGGCTCTGGATCTGCGTGTAGGCACGGTGAAGGTGGCGGAAAAGCATCCCAATGCCGACCGCATTCTGCGGCTTGAAATTGACTTTGGCGAAGGAGAACTGCGTCAGATTCTTTCCGGCCTGGCAGAGCACTATGCGCCGGAAGATATAGTAGGTAAACGCGTGTGCGCAGTGCTGAACCTTGCCCCGCGCAAGATACGCGGCTTGGTTTCGCACGGCATGGTGCTTACGGCCGGAACCGACAGCGCGCTCGGTCTGCTTGCTGTAGACCGCGACGTGCCTGACGGCAGCGAAATAGCATAATTAGGTATGGTGAGCGGCGTCGCACCCGTGGTTCAAATGGGCGCGACGTCTGCAACCAGCACCAGTTAACTGCAATACAGAATAATTGGCGGAAATGCTCTAGTGGACCTTGGCCTCTTCTTCACGGAACAGGCGCTCAAGGGCGGCGGCATCAAGCGGCGTAAGGTTGAAACGCATACCCGCTTCGTCCAGAAGGGCAGACAGGCTCTTGCCAGTATGCAGGGCACGCTGTTCCGCCAGATAGGCCGCAGCCTTACGAACAAGTTCACCTTGCGGCATAATGGTTGTCATGGAGATATCCTTTTTTATTCACCCATAGCCGTTGTGCCGCCTTTTGGCAATGCTCTGCCCGCAGGACGACACATCCCACACTAGGCGACAGGATTTCGCGCCAGAGGGTTTTTATGGATAATCTGTTTACTGCGGTAATTTTGAGCATTGTCGAGGGGCTGACGGAATTTCTGCCTGTTTCCTCATCCGGCCACCTCATTCTGGTGGGCGATCTGCTCAACTTCATGGGCGAAAAGGCCGCCACCTTTGAGGTGGTTATTCAGCTTGGCGCCATCATGGCCGTGGTGGTGCTGTACTGGAAGCGCTTCTGGGGCCTCGTGCGCCCCCAGCCCTATGTGCGTTTTGCGGGCATGCGCGGCATCATGCTGCTTATCCTTACATCACTGCCCGCCAGCGTGCTCGGGCTTTTGCTGCACTCGACCATCAAGACCTATCTGTTCCGTCCCTTGACCGTGCTCATTGCGCTGGTTGTGGGCGCTGTGATGATGATAGTGGTTGAGCGCCGCAAGTTCAAACCCTCATATATCACACTGGACGACATGACGCCCAAGCTGGCCCTTGGCATTGGCTGCTTTCAGTGCCTTGCCCTGTGGCCCGGTTTTTCGCGCTCGGCCTCGACCATCATGGGGGGCATGCTGCTTGGCGGCAAGCGCTCGCTGGCGGCGGAGTATTCGTTCATTGCCGCAGTGCCCATCATGGTTGCCGCCACCGGCTACGACATGCTGAAAAGCTGGCATTTGTTCAGTGCTGCGGATATTCCCTTTTTTGCCGTGGGCATGATTGGCTCGTTCCTCTCGGCATTGCTGGCAGTCAAGGTGTTCATCGCCCTCATGGGCCGCGTTACCCTGGTGCCTTTTGCTGTGTACCGCCTGCTGATCGCCCCATTTATTTATTATTTCATGGTGAATTAAAAAAATGCTTGCCAAGGGGCGGCAATTTTTATAAATAGATCGTCGCGCTAACGAGGCGCTGACACGGCAAGGTAGCTCAGTTGGTCAGAGCATGCGGTTCATACCCGCAGTGTCGGGGGTTCAAATCCCTCCCTTGCTACCAGAATTTCATACCCGGAAGTCTTACGAGACTTCCGGGTTTTTTGTTTTGCGGCAGACTATGCAGATTCATTGGACAGGGCAGACAAGCCCAGTAATCCCTGCTCAAGCACGCTTCAGTCATACTATTTTTCACAGCTGCAACAAGATGCTTTCAAAATTGCTATGATGCTGTTACGCTAAAAGTCCTGCTCAGCTTCCAGGAAGATCATCCAGATGCCGTTTCCACACCTGTGGCACATACACTCGGCACCAATCAAAACAAAGAGAGCACCATGAAGACCATTATAAGAAAAACACCAAAGACCATGTATCAGCCTGTTGGAAAATATTCGCACACAACCATTATACCTGCTGGCATGGACACTTATGTGTTTTCAGGGCAAATCGGCATCAGGGGCGATGGCGCTTTTCCTGCGGATTTTAACGATGAAGTGCAGCAACTTTTTAAAAATATTAAAACATTGCTTGATACTGAGGGACTGTCTGGAACAGATATTACCAAGGTTAATATTTGGTCTGTGAAAGAAATCGACTGGGACTATTTCGACAGTGAGTGGGATAAGCTTTTTGATAGCAAACACCCATCGATGACGATTGCGTATGTATCGGCATTGGGTCTGCCGGAAATCAGCATAGAAATTGATATCTGGGCTGCAAAGCAACCCCAGGGATAATTCCGGGCGCCCTTCATGGACATGAGGGCGCCCAGGCACCGATTGGATAGCTGGCACAATGGCATGGGGCAGGGTAATTGATAACCCCCATCATCCATGGTAATTCATTAATAGTTATTTATTGGCGACCCTGGGGGCATTATGAAAGAAAAAACTGTCTACCGATGCAAGCGCTGTGGTGATGTGTTTTACTGCCCAACGGGCCTCGTGGATGAATTTATCTTTAAACTTCGGCTGCTTTTCAGACTACTGTCCTGCCCACGATGCGGTAGTACGCTTATACATGAAGAAGCATACGTAGCCGAAAAAAAGAAACAGGACAACGCTGCAACAGACAAATAGTCTGATCCTGCCATGCAGCTAATCAGGCCCGTACAACCAATATAGACGGCGTTTATGCCTTGGTGTGCGCAACAGCGCATGGGGCATAAACGCCTTGCCTTTTACTCCGGTGCCGCCATGCAGTTTATACATTTGCCCCACAACGCCAAACCCGAACAATACGCAACGTGGCATAGCGCAGCGCTGCACAGTGCTCAAGCCGACCCGTTCAGTTGCACGCCAGCATGGCAACTTGCCTTTCATGACGCCTTTGGCCCCAAACGGCGTTTACTTTTTGCAGAAGCCGACGGCAGCGTTATTGCCCTTGCGGAAGGCCTTGTTTCGGAAGAAGAGATCTTTATCACGCCTCTTGAACCTTCGTGGTTTTTCGGCTGCCCGCTTCTGGGCAGCAACGCCCCGCAGCTTTTTGCCGAAGCCTTGCGCTTTTTTTCCAGAACTTATGCACCCAGATTTCCTAAAATTCTTGTGGGCGGGCTTGGCCCTGGCCTGGATTATGTGCAGAACATGCTCAACAAAACAGGCATGCCCCTCCAGGCGCACCTCGTAAAAGCGGGCATTCAGGGGTCGGCTTCGCTTGCTGGCGGGCTTGACGGCTATCTTTCGCGCCGTTCGGCCAATCTGCGCCGCAATCTAAAGCGTTCGGCAAAAAAGGCGCACGAACTGGGCATCTATTATGAACGCGTGCTGCCTTCAACTGAGGATGAAGCAAAGGCGGCGTTTACCCGCATGATCGCCGTTGAGCGCACAAGCTGGAAGGGGATTGGTCACTGCGGCATGGCGGAGCCGGGCATATGCGATTTTTACGCATTCCTGCTCCAGCGGCTCGCGCCGGAAAAAGGGGGGCGCGTCATTTTTTGCCCGCCGTGAAAATACGGACGTGGGCTTTATTTTTGGCGGCCTGGCCGGGGATATCTATCGGGGGCAGCAGTTCAGCTATGCGCAGGATTGTCATGAACTCTCACTGGGCAACCTTATGCAGATTGAAAAAATCCGCTGGCTCTGCGAGGAAGGTGTGCAACGCTACGACATGGGGCCTCTTGATGGCCCCAAGATGCAATATAAGACGCACTGGACAGAAACGGCCTTTCCCATCAGGACATGGCTGATAGAAAAGGCCTGAATACCGTCAAAAGCAGGGGCCGCAGGTGAGACAGATGTGCGCAGCCCCCCCTGCACCCCCGCAGAGCCTCACAGGCTGGCGTTCCAGAAAAGCATGCCCACCCGCGAGCTGCCGGTTTCGTGCACCATGCCGTTTTTGCTCATGGCGCACAGTTTGTCTGCCAGGGCGACCTCTTGCGCTTCTGCGAGCTGTCCTCTGCTGTTAAAATGCCGCGTGTACATCACAATGGCTTCTTCCAGTGGGCATTCAGAATCCCACGAGCGCTCAAGGTATTCCACTTCGGGATAATAGCCCTGCAACCACAGGATATTGAAGGCGCTGTGCAGCCCCCGCCGGGTATAGTCATCGTGATTTTCAGCGCCAACAACCGGCGCAAGCTCCCTGCGCACAGAATTATCGCCCGTCACCTGTGTGATGAGGCAGCAGTAGCCCCGCGAGGCTTCTGTCATTTTTTCAAGGGTAGCACGGTCATACACGGCAGGCGTGCGCGAGGCAAAGACAAGCTGAAACCGTTTTTGCCAACCAAGCTGCTTCAGATCCGCAGTATCCCAGTCAAGCACGTGAAAACGGGCGTTCTCCATCCCCACACGCTGCGCATTTTCATTTGCGTATTCGATCATGCCGGGCGCGATATCAAAGCCCTCTACGCTGCCTGCCAACCCAGCAAAAATCAGGGCGTGCCTGCCCGGCCCACAGCCGATGTCCAGCACTGCATCAGCCTTGCCAACCTTGGCGCGTGCTGCAACCTTGGCAACCAGATCTCGACGGTACGCGCTGGAGTCTGCTTCGGCAGAATGGGTGTTGAACGACTGGGCGCGGCGGCTCCAGAACTCCGCCAGATCTGACCGATCCGGCTGCCTGTCTGCCCAGTATGCTTCAAATTCTTTTATGTCCATGTTCAAAACCTTTGTTTGCGCGCAATACTGCGCCGTATTCCAGCGATGTTCTATAACGGTACAAGGAGACGACGTGGGAATAAAGAAAAATCAGCCCGCTGTTTCTGCGGGCTGACAAACATTCAATGGTGGGTTTTGAAAATCGGTGGAGCAGGGGAGTCTGCCCCTGCCCGGTCAATGTTCAGCCGGACAGAGGCAGACTGTGAAGGTTAAACTGTGGGGACGGGCTGGCCTACCACTTTTTTACGGTCAAGCTCTGCATGCAGCTTTTCCACATCCAGGTTGCCTGTAACCCTTGAAACAAAGATGGTTGCAACACCATTGCCCACAAGGTTGGTGAGCGCGCGGGCTTCAGACATGAAACGGTCGATGCCGAAGATAACGGCAATGCTCTCGGGCGGGATGCTGCCAACAGAGCTCAGCGTACCGGCCAGCACAATAAAGCCGCCGCCGGTAACAGCCGCCGCGCCCTTGGAAGAAATCAGCAGAATACCCAAGAGCACAAGCTGATCACCCAGCGGCATGGGCGTATTGGTGGCCTGGGCAAGGAATATGGCCGCCATTGTCAGGTAAATGGCTGTTCCATCAAGGTTAAACGAATATCCAGCGGGGATTACAAGGTCTACCACGCTTTTGTTGCAGCCAGCTTTTTCCATCTTGCGCAACATGTTTGGCAGTACGGATTCGGAAGAAGACGTGCCAAGCACGATAAACAGTTCTTCGCGAATATACCGCACAAACTTGAAGATGCTGAACCCGCAGCTAAAGGAGATGGTCCCCAGAATGAACACGACAAAAAGAATGCTTGTAACATAGAAGCACACAATGAGCTCGCCAAGCACAAGCACAGAGCCGATACCCTCCTTGCCAATGGTAAAAGCCATTGCGCCGAACGCACCGATGGGGGCCACGTGCATGATAATGCCGATAACCTTGAACAACACTTCAGAAAGGCTCTTGATGAGGTCAAAGCACAGCTTGCCCTTTTCGCCGCTGTAGTTCAGTGCAAAGGCAAACAGCATGGCCACCAGCAGTACCTGAAGGATTTCGCCGCTGGTAAAGGCAGAAACAAAGGTATTGGGGATGATGTTGAGGAAGAAGTTAATGATGTTGTTGTCTTTTGCCTTGCCAGCATACTGGGCGGCAATGTTTTTGTCCGCAGCATTGAAGGTGCTTACGTCAACGTTCATGCCAGCGCCGGGTTGGGCCAGGTTGACCACCACAAGGCCGATGGCAAGGGCCGTAAGCGTGATGATGGTAAAATAGACAAGCGCTATGCCGCCAGTTTTGCCCACCGCCTTGATATCTTTCATGCCGGCTATGCCGGTAACAACGGTTGAAAAAATCAAGGGAGCGATGATCATTTTAATAAGGTTGATGAAGCCCTTGCCCAAGGGCTGCATCTTGACGGCCAGTTCAGGATAAAAGTGACCCAAAAGAATGCCAATAAATATGGCAATGAGAACCTGCACATACAAAATTTTCAAGTATTTCATGGCGGGAATCCTGGCTTATGGCCTGATGTAAGTCTGGTTTCTCAGCTCCTGATACAGCAATAATACGCTATCCACATAGTTTTTATTCAAGGTCACTAGGGCGGCAACGTTTTGTCATATAGATATAAAATTGAATTATTCATTTTTGAAACAGAAAAAAAATCATTTTCATTTTTTTCAACAACTAAATAAGAAATACTAAAAACATATATTAAAGGGATGCTCAGTGTATTCAATATTGCCATACACAATCTCGTTTCATTTGCAAAACTGTTTGATCATTCCAACAACACTTTGATGAACCATACGTAGGTAAAAGCTGTCTACCATTAACACTGCACACAATAAAAATGCAATCAAAATATTTTTTTAACTTGTTGCATAACAAAAGTTATTGTTTGATCAAACAATACAGTTTTAATTTTTAGTACAAATAAATAAGTATCATTTCCCCCAATTATTATTTCTCGGCCTGTCCTAAATTTTCGTTTTTGCTTGCCACTTGAGAGAGCAGCATGCTTAAAAAATATCCACCTGTATAAATTTGATTCAGTACCCACCAAAAGGCCCGGAAAAATCAGGACTAAAAAGACAATTGTTTTCCTTGTGCGGATGGCGTAATATGGCGGACTTGAGCAATAAGCCCAGCTTGTAAGGAGCAGGAAAACTATGACCGAGGATAAGTTCGCAACCTCCATGTCGGAGGAAGGCGCTGAGGATTTTGCCGCCATGCTGGCGGCCCACGAAACCGCTTCAAACCGCCTGCAGCCCGGCCAGAAAGTGACCGGGACTGTAATTGCCATCACTGGCGACAGCGTTTTTGTGGACGTGGGCATAAAGGTTGACGGCATCATTGACCGCAAAGACATTCTTGATGCCGAGGGCAATGAAAGCGTTAAGCCCGGCGACAGCCTCGAAGCGTGGGTTACTGGTGTTTCCTCGCAAGAGATTCGCCTTTCCCGCTCCATGAGCGGCAGCGGTGTTGCCGCGCTTGAAGAAGCCCGCGATGCGGCGGTGCCGGTTGACGGCCGCATAACCGCAGTGTGCAAGGGCGGCTACACGGTTGACGTGCTTGGCAAGCAGGCCTTCTGCCCCGGCAGCCAGCTTGGCGTTGCCACGTCTGAAGACGCCGCCGAGGTTGTGGGCCGCAGCATGCCGTTTCTGGTTATCCGCGTTGAAAATCGCGGCAGAAATGTTGTGGTTTCGCACCGCGCCATTGTTGAGCGTGAACGCGCCGAACAGCTCGACACCCTGCTTGAAAGCCTCAAGCCCGGCGACATGGTTGAAGGCAAGATCACGCGTTTCGCCGCTTTTGGCGCATTCATGGAGCTTGCTCCTTCTGTTGAAGGCATGATCCACCTTTCCGAACTTTCCTGGTCGCGCGTGGGCGCTCCTGACGAAGCCGTGTCGCTTGGCGACACCGTGCGCGCCAAGGTTATCTCCATCAGCAAGGACAGCAAGGGCCACGTGCGCATTTCGCTTTCGCGCAAGCAGGCCGAGGGTGATCCCTGGCAGGATGTGACCACCAGGCTTGAGCCCGGCACGGTCGTTTCCGGCAAGGTTGTGCGCCTCGCGCCCTTTGGCGCGTTTGTGGAGCTTCTGCCCGGCATTGAAGGCCTTGTGCATATTTCTGAACTGTCGTGGACAAAGCGCGTGGCCAAGGCCGAAGACGTGCTTGCGGCGGGCGAAGTCGTTTCGGTTAAAATCAAGGAAATCAACCTTGAAAGCCACCGTATTTCCCTGAGCCTGCGCGATGCGGAAGGCGACCCCTGGAAAGAAGCCGCCCAGCAGTTTGCCGTTGGTTCAACGGTAAGCGGCACGGTTGAGAGCCGCACCCCCTATGGCCTCTTTATTACGCTGGCCCCCGGCATCACCGGTTTGCTGCCTGCTGGCGTTATCAAAAACTCCAAGCAGGGCAAACAGTACAGCAAATTGGACAAGGGCGACGCCGTTACCCTTACTGTACAAAATTTGGACACCAGCGCCAGACGCATCAGCCTTGCCCCTGAGGGTGAACAAACTGCCGCACCCGCCGAAGACAAGGCATGGAAGCAGCATGCATCCGCAGCAAGCTCCAACAGCGGGTCTGGAATGAACATCATGGCACAGGCTTTGCAGAAGGCTCTGAAAAATAAGTAACCAGGAGCTATTCCATGATGATAAAAAAATGTCTTGCAGCCATGCTTGCCGTGACCTTTCTTGCGGCATCGCAGCTTGCCCAGGCAGCCAATCTGCCCGACTTCAGCGAACTGGCGGCCAAAAGCGGCCCGGCAGTCGTAAACATCGGTACGGAACGGAAGGCCAGCGGTAACAGCCAGGACGATCTCATGGGGGAAATGTTCCGCAATATGCCGCCAGGATTTGACAAATTCTTTGACCAGTTCGGCGGCAAGCGCGGTGGCAAGCGCCCCCAGATGAAACAGAAGTCTCTGGGATCCGGCTTTATTGTCTCCGCTGACGGCTATATTGTTACCAACAATCATGTGGTTGCCGATGCGGATGTTATCCGTGTGACCCTTGATCAGAGCAATGGCAAAAGCGAAGCCATCACGGCCAAGCTGGTTGGCGCAGATGAAGAAACCGACCTCGCCCTGCTGAAAATTGAAACCAAAAAAACCTTGCCCTACCTTGCGTTCGGCAATTCGGATGAACTGCGGATCGGTGAGTGGCTGCTGGCCATCGGCAACCCCTTTGGGCTCGACCACTCGGTGACGGCGGGTATTCTTTCGGCCAAAAACCGCAACATACACGCCGGCCCCTTTGACAACTTTCTGCAGACGGATGCCTCCATCAACCCCGGCAACAGCGGCGGCCCGCTGCTGAACATGGCCGGGCAGGTGATTGGCATCAACACGGCCATTATTGCGAGCGGGCAGGGCATTGGCTTTGCCATTCCGAGCAACATGGCCGCCAAGATCATCGACCAGATCAAGTCCGGCAAAAAGATCAGCCGTGGCTGGATTGGCGTTGGTATTCAGGATGTTGAAGAAAATACCGCCAAGGCGCTGGGCCTCAAGGACGCCAAGGGCGCGCTTGTGGGCAGCGTTATGGAAGGCGAACCTGCTGCCAAGGCTGGCATGAAAGACGGCGACATCATTGTTTCCGTTGACGGCAAGGCCATTGAAGACGCTGCGGCCCTGCTGCGCGTGATTGCCGACAAAACCCCCGGCAGCAAGGCTGCAATAGCGGTGTGGCGCGATGGCAAAACCATTGACCTTTCCGTAACGCTTGGCGAGCGCAAAACCTCGCAGGCTGGCGACCAGAACGGCAAGGACCAGAAGCAGAAGGATGAAGGGTTGCTCGGCATTTCCGTTCGTCCGCTGACGGATGAAGAACGCCGCGACCTCAAGATTGAGAAAAACGAAGGGCTGGTCATCATTGACGTCAATCCTGACAAGCCCGCTGCCGAAGCCGATCTGCGCCCCGGCGACGTGATTCTCAAGGCCAACCTCAAACCCGTTCGCAGCGCTGCGGATCTGTCGAAAATCGTCAACGATGAAGGCGTTGCCCGCGGGGCCGTCATGTTGCAGATTTCACGGCGAGGCGATGTGTACTTCCGAACTGTAAGTCTGAGCAAGTAGCAGGCACAACTACACGGGCTGCCTCTTAACCGGGGCAGCCCTTTTTTTATCCATGAGCTTACGCATACTCAACATTGGCGGGCCGTATCTGGCCTCTGCCCTCAAACGCCTTGGGCACCACGTCATCACGGCGCATCCGGCAGTTGACGCCGACATTCCCTCACCGCACCCGTACTCTGTGCGGCAACTCCTGAACCGCCTTGATGCGCTCGGTTTTGCGCCTGACGCACTCTTCTATTGCGATGACGGCAACATGCCAGAGCTGCTTGATCCGGAAAATGCCCCCTGGCCTTCGGTGCGTTATTCCATTGATACCTACTGCAACCCCTGGCACATCCCGTATTCCAACGGCTTTGACGCAACCCTTGTGGCGCAGAAAGACTATGTGGAAGTATTTTCGCACGAGGGCATACCGGCGCGCTGGTTTCCGCTGTTTTATCCCCAGCTTCTTGAGCCAGTGGGGGATTTTACATTGCGCGATATCCCAGTAGCCTTTGTGGGAACCCTCGGGCACAAAAATAACCCGGATCGCGCGCCATTTCTCAAGGCCTTCCGCGCCAGACAGCCACTGGTGGCAATTTCTGGCGATTACAAGCCCATCTTTACGCGCAGCCGCATTGTTCTTAACCAGACTGCGGCTTCAGAAGTGAATTTCCGCTGTTTTGAGGCCATTGCCTGCGGCGCGGCCCTGTTGATGGAAACCTGCGGCAACGGCCTGAACGAGCTCTTTGCCCCCGGCGAGGAAATTCTGCCCACGTACCAACGCAACGATGCGCAGGCAGCTGCGGCCATTGCCGCAGAAGCGCTCGCAAACCCCGAAAAACTCGCGGAAATCGCCCAAGCTGGGGGCAGGGCAGTGGCCCGACGTCATACAGACACCGCGCGCGCGGTCAGCCTGACGCAGATGCTGGCAGAGATGTGCGCCACTCAGGCACACCGTGAGCGGCTTGAACAGTCGCTTGAAAAACGCACGGCTCTTGTGCGCGGAGCTTATGGTATGCTTTCCAGCGAGCTTTTTGACCCGCAGCTGGAAGAACACCGCGATTTTTTTGAAAAAATGTGCCTTCGTCTGCCATAGCGCCATAAGTACCTGGTAATAATATATCAAGAGATGCATCCTGCATTGCAGGCATGCGCGATAGGGCATATAGTTGGCAGAGCACCACTTTTTGGAGGAATATCAATGCCAGTTGTGCATAGCGATGCCGGGCATCTGCCTGGGCTGGAAAAGCTGGAGAACATCCCCGCTCTCATGAGCGCGTATTACACCGAATTTCCCAATCCGGCGCTTGCAGCCCAGCGTGTTGCCTTTGGCACCTCGGGGCATCGCGGCACATCAGTGCTGTGCAGCTTTAACGAGGAGCACATCTACGCCATCACTCAGGCGGTGTGCGACTACCGCGCCGCCAAGGGTATTGACGGGCCGCTGTTTCTTGGCGGCGATACCCATGCGCTGTCTGAAGCCGCTTTTCGCTCCGCGCTGGAAGTGCTGGTAGCCAACAACGTAAATGTGCGCATTTCTGCTGGCGGGGCCTACACAGCCACTCCGGCGATCTCCCATGCCGTGCTCAAATGGAATGCGGGCCGCGTTAACGGTCTGGCCGATGGCATTGTCATTACGCCTTCACACAATCCCCCGCGTGACGGCGGCTTCAAGTACAATCCCCCCCACGGCGGCCCGGCAGAAGCCGAAGTCACCAGCCAGATTGAAAAATGCGCCAATGCCTACCTTGAAAACGGCAACAAGGGCGTAAAGCTCACCCACCTGCGGGCGGCACGCGCCTCTTCGCTGGTGGAGGAATACGATTTCATCGGCAGCTATGTGCAGGATCTGGCCGGCGTGCTGGACATGAAGGCCATTGCCTCGTCGGGCCTGCGCATCGGTGTTGACCCCCTTGGCGGCGCAAGCCTGCCCATGTGGGAACCCATTGCTGAAGCCTACGGCATTGATCTTGAAGTGGTGAACAGGGCAGTGGATCCGACATTCCGCTTTGTTCCTTGCGACAAGGACGGCAAAATCCGCATGGATTGCTCCTCGCCCTATGCCATGAGCCGCCTGCTGGATCTGCGCGACCATTTTGACCTGAGCTTCGCCTGCGACCCGGATTCCGACCGCCACGGCATTGTGACGCGCAACGAACTGATGAACCCCAATCATTACCTGAGCATTGCCGCCTGGTATCTGTTCCGCACCCGCAGGGAATGGCCAGCGCAGAGCGGCATAGGCAAAACCCTTGTGACAAGCGCCATGCTCGACAGGGTAGGGAAGGACCTTGGCCGCCCGGTTGTTGAGGTGCCTGTGGGCTTT
Source organism: uncultured Desulfovibrio sp. (assembly GCF_902477725.1). Lineage (NCBI taxonomy): Bacteria > Pseudomonadati > Thermodesulfobacteriota > Desulfovibrionia > Desulfovibrionales > Desulfovibrionaceae > Desulfovibrio > uncultured Desulfovibrio sp. The sequence goes on from NZ_CABSIF010000008.1 coordinate 77,863, forward strand.
AAATGGTTTGTGCCCTATTTGCTCAATGGCCGTTGCGGCTTTGGCTGCGAGGAAAGCGCGGGCGCTTCCTTCCTGTGTTTTGACGGCACGCCCTGGAGCACAGACAAGGACGGCCCCCTCATGTGCCTGCTGGCGGCTGAAATGATGGCGGTGGAGCAATCATCACCCGACCAGCTCTACACCAGACTGACCGAACGGCTTGGCGCGCCAGCCTACCAGCGGCTTGATGCCCCGGCGGACGACAATGTGCGCGCAAAGCTTGCGGCGCTGACGCCTGAAAGTGTGAGCCTTAAAACTCTGGCAGGTTCGCCTGTTACCAGTGTGCTTACCCGCGCGCCCGGCAATGATGCCCCCATCGGCGGGGTGAAGGTGGTCAGCGATGACGGCTGGTTTGCCGTGCGTCCCTCTGGCACGGAAGCCATCTGCAAAGTATATACGGAAAGCTTCAAGGGAGAAGACCATCTGCAAGCCGTGCAAAAGGATGCCATCGATTTTCTCGAGCATTTGTTGAAAGGCAATGCCTGATGAAGTAAAGGCAAGCTTTCATTGCTAAGCGCGCGTAGCGCGCGGCAATTTTTTACGGTTCAATAAAAGGTATGATGCTGTTCAGTCAGCAAAGCGCAGCCTCAGTGCCGGGTATTCGGTCATTGAGGCTGCGCTTTTTATCAGCAATTCTGTTTAAATATACTTTTTTTCCAACGGGCTTGCACTGGCTGCCGATAGGCAGATTGCCTGCAAGGGCCTACCGCGAGGCGGGCAAGCCGGCGCTTTCACGCAGGCTGGCAACCTCGGCATCCGTAAGAGGCCGGGCTTTGCCGCTGGCCAGATCCCCAAGGCGCAATGAGCCTTGGGCGACGCGGCACAGGCGCAGGATGGTCAGCCCCAGATCGCGGCACATACGGCGAATCTGGCGGTTCAGCCCCTGGCGCAGCACCATCTGCAACTGGGTATTGCCGCCAACCTGCTGGGCAAGCACGTCCACAGGCATAATATCTTCACCTTCGGCAAGGTGCATGCCGCGCCGCATGGTCTTGAGCGCCCCTTCAGACGCAGTGCCGCGCACAAGCACCTCATAGGTCTTGGGCTGGTGATGTCGGGGATGGGTGAGGCGCTGAGCCAGCTGACCATCGTTGGTCAGCAGCAGCAATCCTTCAGAAAAATAGTCAAGCCTGCCAACAGGATACAATCTGAGCGTCTTGTATTCAGGCGCAAGGCAATCCAGCACTGTGGGTCTGCCTTCGGGGTCGCTCACTGTGCAGACCACATGCACGGGCTTGTTGAGCATGAGGTAGGTATAGGACTGCGGGGCCGACAACACGCGGCCATCGACAGCAATGCTCTCAAAGGGCAATACCTGACGCCCGGGGTTGGGCTCCGGCTTGCCGTCAACACTGACGCGTCCGGCAAGAATAAGCTCGTCTGCCTTACGGCGCGAGCAAAGCCCCGTTGCGGCAATGGCCTTGTTAAGGCGTATGCCTTCATCGCCGTTGGCGTCAGCAGAAGGTTGAGGCTTTGAGGGGCCAGGTCGTGAAGAATGATTGGCGTCAGAGTTGACTGCCTGGGGCTGGGCGGGTTTGCGTTGCGAAAAACCGTCTCGGGCATCACGGGCGTTCGGCTGAGTACCTGAACGTGAATCTGCCCGCGAATCATAACGGCCATTTGGCCCATTGGCAGACCAGCTATCAGAACGGGGGGCATGATTCTTGCGCGCGCCCGCAGGCTGTTCCTTTTCATGGGAGCTGGTGGACGAACTGTTTTTGCTGCGGTTTCTGGCGGATGATCCGGGATTGCCGGAATGTTTGGGCGGCACGGTGATTTCTCCTTGGAAAGATGCGCTCATGGTGCGTGAAGTGGGGCATGCCGTCAAGGGCAAGCAAGAAGGGCATACAGCACTGAACCGACCTTACGGCTGGTTCCAATATTCAAAAGTTTACATAATTATCATTATGGGACATTTATAAATACTGGATGCGGGGTGGGCCGGGGTTCAAAACCAGCACGAAAGTCTGCTTAGAATGCCATTGGCGGCACCACCGCCAAACCATCCATGCGCAGAGGTCTGAACAATGTAAAATGGACAAGCCGCCATGAATTTTCCCGCCGTTCCTTGAATTTTGAGGATTCGAATTTACTTAAACCCGTGAGTCCAGTTTTTACCCGTAGCCATTTCATCCTTTCCTTATATAAGAAGCCCCTGATTGCCACTCATGAATCCCGTCCAGATCGACCACCCCAATATGGCCGAATGGCGCATCCTACAGATTCATTGCTGCGCCAGCATTGGCTTTTTGAACGGCGCAAAACCAGTGGCAGCCTTGCACTTGCTCCCGAAGCGGCTCTGACGTACAACACTGCCAACACAGGTTTTCAGCAAGGAGTTTCCATGGGCTTTGCCAACAGCTCTTGCAGCTTTACACGGTTCCGCATTCTTGATCCTGTTCCGGCCACGCTCTGGCCGCAGATACTGGACAAACTGAAACAGTTCGCCATGCGCGACATTGACGATATTCCTGAAATGCAGGGCCAGGGATGGGCCTGTTTTGAGGACATGCTCGATACCGACTGGGTCACGGCCCCGCCCCAGAAAGGCGCGTACCTCGTGTTTTCTCTGCGGCTGGATATGCGGCGCATACCCGCTGGCGTGGTCAAAAAGCACGTTGCTCTTGCCCTCAAGGAAGAAAAAAAGCGCATGGGCGAACAGGGCAAGAACTACATTGCCCGCGAGCGCAAAAAAGAACTCAAGGAGCAGGTGCTGCTGCGCCTGCGTTCCCGTTTTTTGCCTGTTCCCGGCGAATTCAACGTGCTCTGGGCCACAGACAAGAACGAAGTCTGGTTTGCGTCCACCCAGAACAAGATGATTGATCTCTTCCTGGAAGAGTTTCTCAAAACATTTGAGCTGCATCTGGAGCAACTGACGCCCTACAATCTGGCGGTCTCCATGCTGGACGAAGAAAGCCTGATCCGCCTGGACAAGCTGGAACCCACGCAGTTCGCTCCCCTTTCCTGATGACGGCACGGAGACCCCATGAACATGCCTTATCTTGGCGAATCCACTGACAGCATTCTCGGCAAGGAATTTCTGACCTGGCTCTGGTATCAGAGCGACACCGCCCCCGGCGCGTTCACTGACAAAGACGGTGCGCCCTTTGCCGTTTCCATGGAACAGCGCATTGTGGTAGAAGGCGGCGAAGGCGATGCCCGCGAAACAGCCTCTGTTTCCGGCTCGCTCTCCCCTCTCCGCGAAGCCCGTTTTGGCCTCGGCAACGGCAAACAGGTCAGCCGCGCCCTGCTGCGCCTTGAAAAAGAAGAGCTTGCCTTTCAGGTCAGCCTAAAAGCTGAGGATTTCTGCCTCAACAGCCTCAAGACCCCCAAGCTCGACAAGGGCGACAATGATGACGACCCGGACGCCCTGCTGCTGGAAAAGTTCTATCTTATGGAAGTGTGCACCGGTCTGCTGGATGCCCTGTACGCCCGCTTTCTGAAGCTGCGCCTCTCGTCTGGCTGGCAGAAGGAAGTGGACGACATGCGCCAGTGGATGACCCGCACGGAGTAAACTTTTTTCATGAGCACCCTGCCCGCATCTGCCGCAAAAGGCCGTTTTTCCGGCCCGCTACTGCACGTTTTACGCAAAACGTTGTGGATGCTGCTTGTGCTGTGGGGCATCACCATCATCAGCTTTTGGGTCATCCATCTGGCCCCCGGCTCGCCCACAGATATGGAAACCACGCTCAATCCGCTGGCTGGCGCTGCGGCGCGTCAGCGGCTTGAGGTGCTTTACGGGCTGGATCGCCCCCTCTATGTGCAGTACTGGGACTGGCTGACCCGCATCGTGCATCTGGATTTCGGCAATTCCATGTCTGCCGATTCCCGCCCGGTGCTGAGCAAAATTCTTGAGCGCCTGCCCCTCACCGTGGGCATGAACGTTATTTCACTGGTGCTCACCCTGCTCATTGCCATTCCGGTGGGTATTGTTTCCGCCTGCCGGCAGAACTCGCTGCTGGACAAGTCCGTTACCGTGCTGGTTTTTCTGGGTTTTGCCATGCCGTCCTTCTGGCTGGCCCTGCTGCTCATGATGTTTTTTGGCATTGAGCTGCAATGGCTGCCCATTTCCGGCCTTACATCCATGAATTACGAGCAGTTGAGCGCCTGGGGCAAGTTTTGCGATCTGGCGCGGCACTTGGCCCTGCCCACACTGGTGTATACCGTGGGCGGGCTGGCGGGCATGTCGCGCTACATGCGCGCCTGCATGCTTGAGGTGCTGCGGCAGGATTATATTCTCACGGCACAGGCCAAGGGATTGAGCGCTGGCGCGGTTATCTGGCGGCATGCCCTGCGCAACGCTCTGCTGCCCGTCATTACTCTGCTGGGCCTTTCGGTGCCGGGGCTTATCGGCGGCAGCGTCATCATTGAGTCCATCTTTGCCCTGCCGGGGCTGGGCCAGCTGTTTTACGGCGCAGTTATGGCGCGCGATTACACCATGATCATGGGCAATCTGGTTCTTGGGGCGGTGCTCACGCTCGCGGGCAACCTGCTGGCGGATTTCTGCTACGGAATCGCGGATCCGCGCATCCGCAACGCTAAGGACAACGCCTGATGCTGCCCCGCGCCCTCAAAAAGCTGCTTGGCCGCAACTTCATGCTCGCGTTCGGGCTTGTTATTGTGCTTGCCATGTCGCTGGCCGCGCTCCTTGCCCCATGGATTGCGCCCTTTGACCCTAATGCCCTGCACCTGGACAATATTCTGGAGCCGCCCTCCTCCCGCTTTCTGCTCGGCACAGACCGCCTTGGACGCGATGTTTTTTCGCGCCTGCTTTACGGCGGCAGGGTTTCTCTTTGGGTAGGCTTTGTGGCTGTGGGCATATCGGTCAGCATCGGGACTGTTCTTGGCCTTGTGAGCGGCTATTTTCGCCGCTGGGTGGACGAGTGCATCATGCGCGTGGTTGATATCATGCTCTGCTTTCCGTCATTTTTTCTTATTCTGGCGGTGATTGCTTTTCTTGAACCCAATCTTACCAATATCATGGTGGTTATTGGGCTTACCTCGTGGATGGGCGTTACCCGCCTTGTGCGCGCAGAGGCGCTTACCCTGCGCGAGCGTGAATTTGTCGACGCCGCGCGGCTGGCTGGCACATCCACAGCGGGCATACTGTTTCGGCACATACTGCCCAATGCCCTTGCGCCCGTGCTGATAACAGCTACACTGGGTGTTGCCGGGGCCATACTGGTAGAATCAAGTCTCAGCTTCCTGGGGCTTGGCGTGCAGCCCCCCGCAGCCAGCTGGGGCAACATGCTCATGGACGGCAAAGCCGTGATTGAAACCGCACCCTGGCTGTCGGTATATCCCGGCTTGGCCATCCTGGTAACGGTATTGGGCTATAACCTTCTGGGTGAAAGCCTGCGGGATATCTTTGATCCGCGCCTTCGCCAATAGTTTGAAATGTAAGGGCATCCAAGATAGTTAAAGTTTTACATTAAGCAAAAATAAACTGCCATAAAGATACGTTAAAGCCATGCTTGAATACCTGCGCATTCGCAATCTGGCCCTCATTGAGGACATGGAACTGGAATTTTCGCCCGGCATGAACGTGCTGACGGGTGAAACCGGGGCGGGGAAGAGCTTTATCCTTAAAGCGCTGGGCTTTCTGCTTGGCGACAAACTTTCGGCGGATATGGTTCGCGCGGGTGCTGAGCGCGCACAGGTAGAGGCCCTGTTCAGCACAAAAGATGCGGACATGGTTCTGCGGCGCGAAATTGTGGCGGAGACAGGCCGCAGCCGCCTGTACATCAACGATGAGCTGCGCTCGCAAGACAGTCTGCGCGACCTGCGCAACCGCCTTGTGGCCCACACCAGCCAACACGCCCAGCAAAAACTGCTTCAATCTTCATTTCAGGCCAGGCTGCTGGAAAGCGGCCTAAGCTGCCCCGAGCTTCTGCACCAGCGGGACGCCCTGCTTGCGCGCCTTCAGGCCAATGCGGCCCAGCGCTCTGCCCTGCTTGAGCGTCAGGCCGGGTTGGGCGAACGGCGCGAGCTGCTTGAAATGCAGCAGCAGGAGATCGACAAGGTTTCTCCCGAAGAAGGCGAAGAAGAAAAGCTGGAAGAAATTCGCGCGCTGGCCCGTTCCATGGAGCACCAGCAGGAGAATTACGAGCAGGCGCTCATTTTGCTGCAAGGCGATGATCAAGAAGGCGTGATCGACCAGCTGGGCCAGTTGGAAAAGCTCTTGCAGCGCATGTGCCGGGAGGACGAATCCCTCCAGGCCGATGCCGACGCCGTGGCCGCCCTGCGCCAGCAGCTTGCCCACCTTGGCGGCAGGCTTCGCCGCCCGCCTGCCCTGCCTGGGCTGGACGAAATGCCCGACATGGATCATCTGGAAGAGCGCCTGTTTGCCCTTGCGCAGCTCAAGCGCAAGCTGCACAGAACCCTGCCGGAGATTCTGGCCCTGCGCGAAGAAATTTCCGAGAACCTTTCCTTCCTTGATGTATGCGCGCTGGACATCACCCGGCTGGACAAGGAAGCGGCAGCTCTTGCCGCAGAGCTGGCCGCTGTGACCGCCCGCATCATCCCGGCGCGCCGCGAAGCGGCAGCCGCCATTGCGACCAAGCTGGAAAACGAACTGCGCCAGTTGGGCTTTTCAGATCAGGTACGGGTATTGCCAGATTTTGCCGTGCAGGAAATCTGGCCCGGCGTTACAGACGAGCGAGGGCGCATCCTTTGGGCACCCAACCCCGGCCAGCCCCCGCAACCGCTGGATAAAATCGCCTCGGGCGGCGAGCTTTCGCGCTTTTTGCTGGCGCTGGCCAGCGTGCAGCAGGACGACGAAGGCGCTACATTCATATTTGACGAGGTCGATGCCGGAGTTGGCGGCATGACCCTGAACAAGCTGGCCGAAAAGCTCTATGCACTGGCCGAAACGCGCCAGATGCTGCTCATCACCCACTGGCCGCAACTGGCGGCCCGCGCCCGCAGGCATTTTCAGATTGTTAAGATGGTGCGCGATGGGGAAACCTTTACCCTCTGCTCCCCCCTTAACAAAGAAGATCGCCACGCCGAGCTTGCGCGCATGGCAGGCGGCGGCGAACAGGGCGAGGCGCTGGCCCGCAGCCTGGAAAAATAGCACTCTGCAAAATTTGCCGTGTGGTTTAGACCATGCGGCATTTTTCTTTCATACTTGCCGCGACATTATCGTGCTGCGGCCAGTATCTACGTATCTTTCTGACAATTTTTTGACTTTCTCTAAACTTTTTGCCCTTTTTCAGGCCTGCAATGAGAACTGGCACTTATCTTGCTTATACCTTCTCCAGATAACGGAAAGGCAAATTTGACCATAGCCACAGGGGGAGCATGTGACTAACGAAAATAATAATTGCATAAGCGCCATGCTCCATATGCAAACTGGCGCTCCAGGAGCCGCCTCGCATGCACGGCACGGGCAGATTGCGGGGCAACCGCTTTCGGGCCTGGACGAAGCATCGGCCAGGGCCTTGAGATGCCTGGCAAAGGATGGCGAAGGGCTTGTTACGGCACTTGAAGCGCGGCTTGATTCGCTTCAGGAAGCCTTTATGGACATGCTGAACAGCCAGCTTGAAGAACGCCACCTCCGGCCCGAAGACCGCCTGCATCTGTATGTTTCGCCCGAGGGAACACTGGTGGTTGAAGGCAACGACAACGACGCCAACCTGCTGTGCGATATCATCACGCGCAAGCCGGACTTGCAAAAAAACTTTAAGGAAATGGCCCAGGTGGCCATGCTCTCGCACGGTGTAGAACTGGCAACCCAGATCCATAACGATATTATCGATCAGGTTGAAGACGCCAATCCCCTGCTTAGGCACTATCATATGTGCCTTAAGGGGCCGCTCTCGCATTTCTATATCCGTTAGAGCTTGCCAAAGTCGAGCAAGCGACTTATTGTAATGCTTGACCAAATGGGGGCGCACTGGTTTCGACGGGGACGTGGAAGCCTTAGCGGCAGGTCGAGGCGCCGCTGGCCTCGTAAAAAGCGGCAACAAAAGTAATTGCCAACAACGATTACGACTACGCTTACGCTGCCTAAAAACAGCGAGGCAACGACCGCTTAGGCGGTCACGTCATTCTGGGCCATGTCTGATAACCCTGAATGGCGACACTTATCAGGCTGGCGGAAATCGGTGCTCACCGGGGTTTTCCGCGAGGAGTTTACCGGCGGGATTGCCGTGATGCGCCCGGTCAGGGGCTACCACCACGGTGAAATTAATACCTGACATAAACCTGTAGATGCTTCGTGTGGACAGTTCGCGGACGGGGGTTCAACTCCCCCCGCCTCCACCACCCCCACAAATTAAAGTGGCTTATACGATCTGGATAAGACGTATAAGCCACTTTTTGTTTGGCTAATTCTTTTTTCCGTTCAATTTCCACTCATTTCTTTGAAAGGCAACCACACAGCATTGAAGCAAAAACTATTATAATGTACAAATTATCATTATCGCATAGAGGTAATAAAGCCTATGAATTTTAAGCCGCGCACCATTGATTCTCTTTCCGAAATGATTTGTGGAAACTTTCCACATGATGAAACATTTTTCATCTACCGTAGTAGTTCTCAGTTAACACGTTTTTTTCGACACTGTGATACCGATTATCGCCATGACGGGTCAACGCGCGACAAATGGGTTGCAGGAGTACTTGAAGAAATTTTATCTGAATCCCACTCTAATGAGTTTACACCTCCTGAAATTTTTTCTCGTATAATTGACGTATTAATGGATAAAGAAGATGCAATTAATGAAAGTAGTGAACGCGTTCTCGCATTAGAAAAATTAAATATAACCCTGGCGAGAGAAGGATATGAAGCTTTTTACGCAGAAGATAACAGATGTTATTTACGCCATATAGAAACCAGCACAATAATTAATAGCCAACCAAACCCTAATAGACCTTTTTCCCAACATGAAATTCTTCGCAGAGAAAAACTTGTAAAATATTTTGATAGTATATCGGAAGATGGTCTTATTGAAACAATTCTATTGCCACTTTTTCGCCAACTGGGATTTCACAGGGTCACAGTATCTGGACATAAAGATAAATCACTTGAATACGGTAAAGATCTATGGATGAAATACACATTACCCACACGGCATACCTTATATTTTGGCATCCAAGTCAAAAAGACAAAAATTGATGCCTCTGGTGATAGCCGTTCAAAAAATACGAATATTGCAGAAATACACAATCAAGCCCTCATGATGCTTGGTCATGAAATATTTGACCATGATACAAGCAGGCGTGTGTTGGTTGACCATGCATACATAATATCTGGAAGTGAAATAACTAAACAGGCAAAAAACTGGTTGGGCGAAAAACTTGATATTTCAAAAAGAAGTCAAATCATATTTATGGACAGGGAAGATTTGCTTAATCTTTTTATTGTAACCAACCTACCGTTGCCAAATGAAAAGCAATCATCTGACACTCTGGATGAACTTCCATTCTAAAATGGAATTATGGAAAAAACATTATTTAAATATTTATAATTATATTTCAGACGGTAACTTTCCAACAACGTTGTTCTGTTACCAATCCATGGGCTTGCCAAGCGGGCCACGCGGGATGTCCGGGCCAAAGGTATAGGCACCGGGGCGTTGCACGTCGCTCAGTTCACGGCGGGCATGCAGAATCAGATCCTTGTGTAGCGCTGACACGTCATAGCCCGGTTGCGGCACCACAAAGGCTTTGAGTCTGTAGCCTTCGTCCTGCCGCATCAGCCGCACAAGGCACTGTTTTACCCCTTCGTGGCGCTCGATTACCGAAGCCACATACTGGGGAAACACATTGATGCCGCCCACCTGCACGGCTTTGTCGATGCGCGCGCCCGGTCGCAGGTGCCGCTGGCCTGTCCAGGTTACGTTATCCATCAGCGGGTAGTGCTGCACCACACCATCCGGCAAGCAGCGCACCAGCGCGTTGCAGTGCTCCCCTTCTCCCCGCGCCACATGCGGCAGCAGTTCATAATCGGCTTCCGGCGCAAAGCGGCAGCAAACCACACCCATCTCGGACGAGCCAAAAAATTCCATTACACGAAAGTCCTGCCGCTCCAGCGCATGCATCACCTCGGGCGGCGTGGGCGAAGTGCCGGTCAGCAGGGTAATCCCCTGCCCCGCCTCCGAGCTGGAGGCCTGCCATCCGCGCATATCCACAAGGCGCGACAGCAACAGCGGTATGCTGATAACAAGATCGCCGGGGCGCATTTGCGCCTCAACCATTGTTGGCAGGGGCGGCACGCTACGGATGGGCACCCCGAGGCTCAGTGGCAGCAGCAAGCCAAACGTAAAGCCGTACATGTGATGCATGGGGACGGTAATCAGCGCCGAGGTTCTGTCCGCCACAATGGGGGCCAGACTGGTCACTTCCTGCCGGATGTGGCTTTCCTTATGCGTGCAGGGCTTGGGCTTTCCCGTTGAGCCGGAAGTAAAAAACGTGAGTGAGCGGTCGCTGTGTTCCCACTGCTGCAAAACCCGTTGCGAAAAATCGCCACACAGCCCGCCAACCTCGGGCGCGGCTGCAGTGGTGTGAAACATGGCATTGCACCGCTGCGCCATATTTTCCAGCGCAGTTGCATCAAGCCCAAGCGATTCCCAGCGCATGGATGCAAACTCGTGCGGCGCGCGCGCCTCAAAGCTCAGCGGATTGCGCTGGCTCAACTCTGCCTGCGCCACGGATTGCACTATCGCCGTAACAGCCCTGAAATCAAGAATTGCAATCCGCTCAAGCGGCCAGGACTCCATTACGCACCCCGCACTTCGATTAAAGCCTGTCTGCCGCTTGCAGCAGCAGCGCAGACGCAGTTAACAGCTTCGGCCCTGTCCGTCTGCGGCATGTTCAGGGCCAGCATCACATCCAGAGCCTGCGCCAGTGGCCCATGACCGTACAGATGTTCATGATTTGCCCAGCCCGGCCCGGATGCGACACCCGAAGCAAAGACAGGGCCGTCCGCCTCCGGCTGTTGCCCCCACCGCACTCGCAGCGAGGGCGCACCCGCAGCTTGCCTGCCCAGACACAGGGCAACGGCCCCTTCCGTCTGGGGGTGCCTGCTGCTTAAATATTCCGGGCAGCAGCGGGAAAAACGGCTGTCGGTTTCGTCCACCGCGCACAGCAGCACCCTCTCGGCCCGCCCCGCACCCAACAGGGCTGCCGCCGTGCTCACAGCACCGGCAAAAGAAAGCTCAAACTGCGAGATGGTAAAACACGGCCCCTCAATGCCAAGCAGCAGGCTGAGCAGGCCTGCGCCCATATTGTTGACGGCATGCGAAAAGGCCGTTGGCGAAGAAAGATGCGGCCCGTTGTCCAGAATGGAATCCATAAAATCCATGCTCATTTGCGAGCTGCTGTAGGCAGTGCCAAAAACAAGAGCTGTCCGGTGCAGGACTTCTTTTTGTCGCCAGCCCGCCGCGTCCAGTGCCTGCACGGAGGCCAGAAGCGCCATACGCGCATACCGGGGAATGCGGCGCAGCGACACGCCCGGCAACAATGCCGCGAGTGAAGAAATATCGGGGGCAGATATGGTAGGCGTTTGCCCTGACTGTATGGCAGCAAGGGCATCCTTGCCGCCGATGCTGTGCACAAGCCCGGTTCCCGTCACAGAAAGCGCTGCACTGCTCACGGCTTCACCCTCCCCAGAACCAGAGCGGCATTGCCGCCGCCAAAACCCAGCGAGGTTGAAAGCGCAAATGGCGACGATGCCGCAAGGGCGCTCTGCGTGGGCGCAAAACCTATTTCAGGGTCAATGGTGAAAAACCCCGGCGAGGCCGGAACCGTGCCGTTGCGCAGGGCCGCGAGCGTCAGCACGGCTTCCAGCGCGCCAGCGGCCCCAAGTGTGTGCCCAGTGCCGCCCTTGCTGGCCCATACGGGCACCCCCGGCAGCAGGGTGCGCAAAAGCCGTCCTTCAACCTTGTCGTTCTCACGGGTAGACGTGCCATGCGCGTTCACAAAAGCCATGTCCGCCGCTGTGAGGCCTGCCTGATCCAAGGCCGAGCCGATGGCGAATGCCAGGCCCCGCCCTTCGGGATGCGGCGCGGTAAAATGGTGCGCGTCAGAGGCGTTGCCGTAGCCCAGCACATGCCCGAGCACGGCGGCATTGCGCTCGCGGGCATGCTCGGCGCTTTCCAGAACCAGCGCGGCTGCGCCTTCGCCAAGGTTCAGGCCTTTGCGGTCACGGTCAAAAGGGCGGCACGGCTGGTCGGAATATATCATCAACCGCGCAAAGCCCGTATGCGGCACGAGGCTCAGGGCATCTGCGCCGCCGCACAGCACGCACTGGCACTGGCCTGTGGTGATGAGATCCATTGCCAGCCCAATGGCGTCTGCGCCGGATGTGCAGGCATCGGTGACGGTCAGGCGCGGCCCGTGGGCCTCCACGTCCATCTCCAGCGCAAGATTGGCGCTAAAGTAGTCGTCACGGTCGGCCCCCTGCCCGCAGGAGCATGCAGGCGGTGCCGATGCAGCAGCCTGCTCTGGCGTGGTTCCACGGCTGGCGGCGTAAGACTCCAGAAAGTGCGACGCGCTCCCGGCGGTTGTGCCAAGCACAATGCCCGCCTCACGCAACAGATGCTGGGGCAGTGCGGCCTCAGCCAACGCGCTGCGGCACGCGGCCCTTGCGAGCGTGAGGGTATCCTGCGCGGAGTGCTTGCGCCCTCCGGGAAAGTGCTTTTCAGCAAGCCCGAAAAACGGATATGGCAAGGCCCGGCTGTCCAGCACACTGGCCGAAACAAGCCCGCCCCGCCCGCTTTGCAGGCCATCCAGAACCGCAGCCGGGCTGTCACCCGCCGCGCACAGGCAGGCCATGCCTGTTACAACAACGCCTGAACCGTGCTGCATTGCTTTTCTCACGCCTGCGCTTTGCGGGTGCAGATAAAGTCTGCAAGGCCACTCACTGAGGTAAAAGCCTTGCGGGCTTCCTCGGCATCAGCAATAGCTACGCCAAAATGCTTTTCAACCACGACCACAAGTTCCACCGCGTCCAGCGAGTCCAGCATAAGGCCGGAATCTCCAAACAGCGGGGCCGAGGAATCAATGTCTTCCACGGTAACGTCTTCGAGGCGCAGGCCATCAATAATCGCCACTTTCAGGGCGGATTCCATTTCGTTTTTTGTCATCATTGCGACCACATATCGTAAAAATTAAAGAACTGGTACGGGTGCCGTTCCACAACGGTTTCCATTGCTGCGGCAAACTGTTGCGCATACGGCTGAAAAACAGAAACATCACGGCGCGGCAAACCAGCGGGCACCGCCAGCCGCTCAGCCATAAAAACTCTGGTGACGCCTTTTTCACGCACGGTAAAGAGCATGAGCAGTTCCGCCCCCGTGATGGAGGCAAGCGCGTAGGCGCTGGCAGGGATGCGGATGCTCCCGCCCATGAAGGCCACATCAACGCCCTGCCCCGCCAGACGCGTACCGTGCATCCGGTCGCCCATCATGCAGACAACTTCGCCGCGCCGCAGCGCTGCGGCGGCTTCTACCATTGAACCTACAGGATCCGCCGAATCAATAATCTTGAACGGCCTGCCCCTGCCGTGCTGGAAGTAGTGTTTGCCCTGATCCTCGGGATTGTGCAACTGCACCACGTTCACCGGGCGGTCAAACTGCTCCAGCCCCGCAATGCCAACCTGCCAAGCGCCAATGTGCGCCGTCAGCACAATGCAGCCATGTGGGTTGGCCCCTGCCTCGGCAAATCGCTGCCGCACATGCTGGTCAGTTTCGCAAAAAGGAAACCGCCCGGTGACCCCGGCAATCATCCTGTCCAGCAGCACTTGCCCGAAATTCAGATACAGGCGGTAGGCATGCACAAATCTGCCCAAGACTCCGGCGCGGGGAAAGCGGCGGTCAATATAGGCCGCGCAGCGCTGGCGCACATGGGGCAGCATGGCATAGTACAGAACAACAAAGGCCAGTACAATTCGCGCTGCAAAGAGCATCCGGCAGCGCACCAGAACCTCAAAAAAACCGTACTGAAGCCGGGAGCCAAGTACGGCTGTTATGGGACGTTTAGTCTGCAAGGTCGCTCCCTTTGCCGCCCCCCTGCCGCATGCGCGTCATGCCGCGCGCCGCAAGATAGGCCAGCGCGCCCACTACGGCCCCTGCAAGCAGGCCCAGCAGCGGTGCAAGAACAAGCGCACCCACAAACCAGTCGAATATGCGCTGTGGAGCTTCATAGCCGAGGGTCTGCACAGAAAATTCCGTCAGCCATCTGCCATTGCGCAGCCTGTAACCAAGCAAAACCCCAAGGCCCGGCACAAATGGGGGCCACGTGAGCGGGATCATTGCCAGAGCGCAGAGCCTGTTCAGCCGCAGCCAGCCAATGCACAGCAGGAGCAGAATACTCTGTAAACCCGGCAAGGGCAGTGTGGAAACAGCTATGGCAACTGCCGCCGAGCGCCCCAATTGCCACGGCGTGGCTCTGTCCGCAAGCAGACGGCGCAGGGAATCCATAGGGCGCAGCAGAGAAATGCGGCCCTGTCCGTCCACGCTGTGCTGGCGAAAGGGCACAGGCACCAGGGCGCGGATAGTCAGCCGCGTGTTCAGCAGAGAAATACGGATATTGTCCTTGAGCGCCTTGAAATGCGAAACGCGCTCTTCCCTCGGCGGATAATACACCCGAATGCCAATTTCGCGCACGTCAAATCCGGCCCATGCGGCGCGCACCAGCACTTCAACCTCAAAGGCGTAGCCCGGTTCCGTGAATTTCAGGCAGTCCAGCACACGCAAGGGATAAGCGCGGAACCCGCTCTGCATGTCGCGCACCCGCTCCCCTGTCTGCACACGCATCCAGAAGGCGGAAAACGCCCTGCCGAAACGGGACGAGCCAGGCACGTGCGGCACGTTGAAATCGCGGCAGCCCACAATAATTGCGCCGGGGTGCTGCGCAATGGCCTGCAAAAAAAGGGGGATGTCTTCCGGGTAGTGCTGTCCGTCGGCATCCAGCGTAATCATGTGCGTTGCGCCAAGCCGTGCGGCCTCAGCCGCGCCAGCCAGCAGGGCCGCGCCCTTGCCGCCGTTGCGGGGCAGGCGCACAAGCGTGATGGGCAGGCCCTCCAGGCTATCAGCACTGCCGTCTGTGGAGCCGTCGTCCACCACGATGATCGTGCCGCACTGGTTCAGGGCCCGCTGCACCACATCGCGCAGGCCTTCACGGTGGTTGTACACCGGAATGACCACGGCAATTACTGGCGGCATACGACCTTGCCCTGCCGCCACTGCGCGCAGAATTCGCGGTAAAAGGCTGGCGGCTCCATGAGCAGGTTGCCGTTCAGATCAAGCATAAGCTGAGTTGTACTGGCTGTGGTGGTCACAAGGCCTGCCGCGTCTTCAATGCGGTATTCAAAATCCAGCACTGCAGCCTCATTCCAGAACAGCTCCGCGTGGATGGTGTATGTCTGGCCGTACAGCAGCGGATGGTGAAAATCCAGATGAAAGAGCTTGAGCGGCACCACAACGCCATTATCACGAAAATCCAGATAGCTGATGCCATAGGCACGGCCCATGGCCTCCCGGCCATCCTCAAGCCAGCTGGCATAGCGGCCATGCCACATAAAACGCACGGCATCCACCTCTTCAAAGCGCACCGTGCGCTGGACGCTGACGCAGAGAGAAGGTACCTCCGGCGCGCTACGGCGGCGGGGACGTGAAGCGCGGTGCAGGCTCATAGCGCTGGCACCTCCACCTGTATGCGGGCTGCCAGCGTTTCGCCGCTATGCAGGGTGCATTCCCAGCGCCCCTCACGACGTCCCTTGCTCAGGGTCAGCAAAATATCCACATCCGGCCCAAGCGGCGCAAGAAATTTGGCCTGCGGCACACATGCCAGATCCGCGGATTGCCCCATTGCTTCAAGTGCAACCTGAGCCATGAGCACCTGAACGACAGCGGGCAGCACAGGATGCCCCGGAAAATGCCCGGCGAACACTGCACTGTCCGCCGCAAAACAAAAGCTCTGCCGCCACGCGCCCTGCTCGGGCGAATGTTCCAACTGGCTGACCGCATGTAGCACGGCACGACGCATCACGCTCATAAATGCGAAATCTCCACAAAATACATATCCATGGTCATTCCGTCCTGCTCACTGTACACGCCATTCAAGCCATCCGCTGTCGGGCTGAACCGAGCCTTCCAGCCTTTGCCCTCAAGGTTCGGCTGCACAGCATCCTGACCGAGAGCAGGCAATATTCTGTATACGGCCACGCCAGTACGGAACAACAGGCTGGTTGCCTCCCTGCCCATACCTTCCGCCGTGGTGCATTGCATTTTTACAGACTGCGCACTTGTTGCGCCTTTAAGCCCACTGTCTGGCTCAACATCGGCGCTGTACGTGCATACGCCCAGAGTTCTGCCATGTGGAAGGATAAGCGCCAGACTCCCGCCGGATTCAGTCATTTGCACTTCGCCCTGCACTGGTGCCTTCTGCCCGGCAATAGTCAGCCGCGCGCCAAACTGCGCCACCAGAGAACCGCTCTGCTGGCTTGCCTGAAGCGGCGGCAACAGCACGGCGCGCTTTTGCGCGCCGCAAGCGGCAACAAGCCCCAAAATCAGCAGCAAGCCTGCGTATCGTAGGGCCTTCATGCCTGTTTTCCTTGCACCCGGCAGAGTCTGGGCAAAAGCCACAAGGCCACAGGAACCTCCACAATCAAACCCCAGAAAATTACTTCACCCATAGCTTTAAGGGCCGGGTGTTGCGCAAGAGCCAGAAGGCCCATACCTGTGAATGTGGTGAGTGAAGACACAACAACCGCCCGCTCCACACCCATTTTCACCCCGCTGACAAGGTCATGCGTGACCACAATACCGTGATCCGCCGCAAGGCCCAGCACCAGCGGCATTGCCGCCATGCCTGCCAATGTCAGGGGGTGGCTGGTAATGGACATCCACGCAAGTATACAAGCAACGGAACACAACGGTGGCAAAGATGCAAGCAAGGTTCGCCGCGCATCGCGAAAGTATAAAAACAGAAGAGCCAGACAGGCCATCCAGGCCAGAGGCACAAGCCGTTTTTCCATATCAAGCTGCTGCAACAGCGTAGTTTCAAGTTCGCCGGGGGCCAGCGCCATTGTCTGCGCGGCGAGGACAGGTTCCAGACGGCTCACATCCGCCTTTTTGCTGGTAAAGAGCAAAAGCCGAGCTGTGTGGTCATCAGCTTGCGGCGCATGCAAAAATATATCGACCATCTCGCCAAGGCCTGCGGCGCGTAGCACTGCCGGGTCAAAGTCCGCCACCGGGCGTTCAAGCAGCTCCACAAAGGGGGTAAAGGCTTCAGCGGTGAATCCGTAACGCTGCGCTGCGGTTGTCAAAAGGGCCTGAACACGCGGCCCCTCCATTTTTGCAAAGGCTTCCCACCGTTGCACGTTGGCCTGAGTCTGCTCTGGCGAAGGCCACACATCGGTAAGGGTGCCGATCTTGTTTTCCGGTTCAAGAACGCGCAGGGCCTGCGCTACAGCACGGCCATTGGCAAGGGCCGCATCCGTTGTCGGCCCTTCAACCACGAGGATGTTACTGTCGCGCGATCCCCAAATGGCTTTAAGCTTCTCGCCGTCCTGCTGCAATTGCGCCATGTCCGCCCCCATGGTGCGGGGTGAAACATCCACCCGTACGATGGAAAACAAGGCGTAGCACAACAGCAACAATCCAAAAACACACGCAAAGACACGTAGGGGCACTGGCTGACGCGGCGCTGTATTTTCTTTGCGCACAGGCAGGGGCGGCGTATTGAACCAGGGGCACACGGGAAGCACAACAACCGCCAGCGCAAAGCCCGCGCTCAAGGTAAGCAGGGCAAAAAGGGCCAGCTGGCGTACAGCCGGAATGCCCGAAAGCAGCAATACGGCAAAGCCGGAAGCATTGACCAGATACCCCTGAAACAGAGGCGGCGTAATATGCTCCAGCACACTCTCTGTTGAGTCGCCGCTACGCAGGGCAAAATGCATATGCACGGCGTAGTCTTCCGCCACGCCAAGTACGGACGCGCCAAAACCCAAGGCCAACCCGGAGAGTGCTGGCGTGAGCAGGGTCATGCCGCCCAGGGCGAAGCTGGCGGCAAATGCGGGCACCAGCATAAGCCACAGGGCACCGCGCGAGCGCACCAGCAAGGCGTACACCAGCACAAACCCCAGCATGGAAAAAAAGACGATATTGGTCACGTCGCGCTGGATAACCTGCGCATTGACGGCGCTGTGCCTGTGCCCGCCCACCACAAGACCCTGCATATCCGGCGCGAGGTGTTTCTGCATGGCGGCATGGATGGCGTCCATCAACTGAGCCGCGGCGCTGACATCGTGCAGGGAATGGGCTGGCCGCAGCACCAGCAACAGGTGTTTGCCGTCCGCGCTCACAGGATAACCCAGCACAGGGTCAGGCATGGCCCCGGCATGCTCTGCTGGCAGGCGTGAAAGCACAAACCGGCGCAAGCTCAGTGGATCGGCCCGCAGCCATTCCTGGGCGGGGCCAGCGGCAAGAAGGCTGTTCAGATTGTTGTGAGCCGAGCGCACTGCGGCATCAATCTGCGGGGCATCGGCTGCCTGTTGTAGCTGGCCCAACGTGGCATCATCCATAAAATACGGCAGCAGAGCCATGAGCGCCTGGGCATCGGGCATGCCCAAGGCCCCCACTCTTTCAGCCACATCCGGCGGCAGATCGCCCACGATAGCATCGGCAGCGCCTGCAAGCGCGTACTTTCCGCCATGACGCTCTGTGGAAAGATCAATAAACAGCAGGCCAGAAGCCGGGGAAACATCCAGGGCTTTGGCCATGCGGCGCACCTGCGGCACATCGTCGGGAAAAAAGGCCAAGCTACTGGAATCTGGCTGTATCCGGGCAGCCAACAAGGCAAAAACCGCCCAGCACAAGAGGACCAGGCTGAATCCCAGAATCTTGTGTGAGCGTATCCAGCAATGAAGCCTGACAATGAAAGGCTTGCCCATAGGCCTACTGACCACCGCTCCCCGCTGCCTCAAGCACGGCGCAGGGCGCTGGCAAGGCCTCGTTGACCCGAGTTTGGTTAAAGGCAATGCGCACCGTATCGCCGTTACGTTCCGCAAAGGTCAACTGGCGTACGCTCTTGAGATCATCGGCGAAGGTTACTTCAAGCCTTGCAAAAAAAGACTGTCGAAGGGGGTACAGCAGAAGCATGGGTTTGTCGGCCTGCGGGCGCTCGAGCCTGTAGGTGGCGCGTAGAGCCGCCGGATCAATGCTGATCCAGTCCAGAATATTCCGGATTATAGCTGTAATGACAGTGGATTCCCGCTCATTGGCAGGGCGCGTTGCTTCCGGCGAGCCTTCCCACAGTGCGCCTCTTCCATTCTTGTAAATGAAGCCAGAGGCAAGAGGACGGGTATAAGCCCAAAGCAGGCTGTCGGCGGTTTCAAAGCCGTTGTCATCCTTGCTGGTTGCACGCGCCTGGGCATTGGCCGCCTGGGCAGCACGGCGCAGGCAAAAATAGCCTTGCGAGGTCATGGGGCGGGCCAACACGGCCATGGACTTTTCCTGCACAAAATCAGCGCTCAGGCTGGTAATGCCAGCACTTTGCTTTGCGGCAGCATCAAGCAGAGCCTCGGCGTTTGCAAGCGGCTGCTCCTGCGCAACCGCAGAAGCCGGCAACACGATAAAAGCAATAAAAAGCCCAGCCAAGAGCAGCAGGCCCACAGATGAACGCATCAGGCCGTTTCCTCCGGCATAAATATCTTGAACTGCGCGGTGGCCAGTAGCTGACCCTCGGCATGCACCTCGCCGTCAACCACCGCAATTTCGCCAAGTCTGGCTGAGACGCGCACAAAGACGTCCAGGCACTGCCCCACGCACGCATCTGCACGCACGGTTACATCGCGCAGGGCGGCAAGGTAGCCCCAGCCCGCGCAGGCACCGCCTGCTGCAAGCAGGCTGGCCCCGGCCCCGGCGGCAAAACACTGCGCCATGATTTCCGCATAGGCCACGCGCTCAAGTTTGCCATCGGGCCGCAGAAAGGGATTATCTTCCCGCACTGCCGCCGTTGCCCGCGCTTCTTCCGAGCTAAAACTTTCAAGCCCGCTCAGAAGAAGCATGGGGGCACGGTGCGGCACAATGGCCGTAAGAGGCTGCTGCAAATCAGTATTCACTGCTCGCCACATTCTTGCGGATAGCCTTGTCAAGAATGCCGACCCACTTGTTGTAATTGGGATGGATCGAGGCACTGCCATCGCTTTTGGCCTTGTATTCCATGTTGGTGCTGGCCTTGTAGTTGATGCTGTAATGCGTGGCCGTATAGGGGATGGACACTACCACAGTGTGCTTGTTGCGCACCATGATTGTAGCTTCAATAGTGTTGGCGGAAGGTTCAGAAACGCGCCAGCCGGTATCAGCGCAGGATTTGACGATAGCATCGTGCATCTTTTTTTCAGAAATATTCTTGCTGGCTTCAGCAGAGGGGAAGTCATAGGCAAAGGTGCCAACAGGCTGGCCAAAACGGCAACCAATGGCCGCAAGAGCCATCACCAGCACGGTAAGCAAAAAATATTTTTTCATTACACTTACTCTCCTGTCACACACGTTAGATGTTTTACATAAAGATTTCTGACATGCCGCATCATGGCGCGATGCGGTAAAAGTTCTCCGGCAAAGGCCTGTGGCCATACCGGATCAAGAAACTCCATATGGATGGTAGCAGGATGAAAGCCCCTGGCACCAGGAGGAAACACCTGGAAGCTGTTGTGGATAAGCAAGGGGAGTACAGGGCGACCGGCCTTAACAGCAACGTGGAAAGCGCCAGCCCTGAACTTGCCCAGAGCACCAGTACGGGTACGGCTGCCCTCGGGGAAAATCACCAGCGTAACCCCATCACGCAGACGCTCAAGGCATAAGGCCTCGACCTGTTCTGCGGACAAACTCTCCGCATCAATATATTCCGCGCTGCGCATGGTGGGCGCAAAGAAAAAGAGCAACCGGAAGGGCCAACTTTTGGTTATCAGGCACACATTGGCCTGATCCTGCGCCGCAAGCAGGTATATATCCAAAAAAGACTGATGGTTGCACACAACAACCGACCCAGGATACTCCACTGCCATATGTGCGTTGCGAATACGCACCGGCAGCCAGGGCCGCAAAAAAAACAGCGTAGAACGGCCATAAAGCCAGATGTACCGCCGATTAACCACGCACATAACACCGGGGAAAACCGTGTGCAACGCAGCAATGCACAGAGTTAAAGGCAAAATAATAATTGTCCAGCAAACAAAAATTGCACTTATGGCAATGTTTGACACAATATTACTGTTCCGCCTTGACGGTTCCTTCATCGCGCAAGGCCTCGATGAATGCATAAATGTCCCCAAGTGTCTGAATTTTTACCAGGGACTCTTTGTTTTGCAATTTGAAGTTGAAGGCCTTTTCCAGCACTATGACCATATCTACGATATCAAGGCTATCAAGCCCGAGGTCTTCCTTGATATACGCTGCAGGAACAAGCTGATCCGGGGACAATTCAAATTCTTCACTCAAGGCCGCGTCAATCGTCTCTCTAATTTTATTATCGTTCATTCTTTCCCAACACTGATTGAATTTTCACTCAACCTATCAAATAAGATAGTGCAATTGCAACCGCCAAGCGCAAAACTATTTTTCAATACCAAACCACTTGGTTTATGCAGCTGCCCGTTCATATGATTCAAATTTCCGCATCTGGCATCAGGCTTACGCAAGCCGCGCGTTGGAAAATAGGTGGAGGACTGCAACATTTCTATACACAAAATGCTTTCCAGCGCACCGCTGGCCGCCATGGTATGCCCCAGGTGCCCTTTGAAGCTGCTGACAGGTGTTGCAGAGCCAAAAACGGCTTCAATGGCCTGCCCTTCTGCAATATCACCGAATTCGGTAGCGGTGGCATGGGCGTTAACATAGGCAACATCCTGAGCTTGCGCGCCTGCATCTTCCAATGTTCTGCGCATGCAGTCGGCAATGGCAGCCGCGTCGGGCTGGGCGATGCTGCCGGGCGATGAAGATATGGCAGCGCCGCGTATTTCCGCCAGTATGGGCGCATTGCGGGCCTGAGCGCTTTCCAGACTCTCCAGCAGCAGGATGCCCGCACCCTCGCCGCAAACAATGCCTGTGCGCTCCGCATCAAAGGGACGCGAGGCGCAATCCGGGTCTTCTGTGTGCGAGGCAGCGCCAAGACGGTCAAAGGTGGCGGAGGTCAACAGGTGAAATTCATCCGCGCCGCCACAGAGCATCATTTCTTCCCGCCCTGCCGCGATAGCCTCAAACCCGAGACACAGGCTCATGAGGCCAGAGGCGCAGGCGGCGGCAGGCGCAAGCGTGCGGCCTGCGCACCCGCAGGCCAGGGCCACATTGGCGGCAACCGTGTGGCTCATGACCTTAAAAAATACGGTGCTGCGCATGCTCTCCACGCTGCGCTCGCGCAGAAACATCTCAAAAAACTCGTGCAGCATGGTGGGGCTGCCAACCGTTGAGCCTACAGCTACACCCATGCGTTGCTCGGGGCGATTGCTCAGCCCGGCATTGGCCAGAGCCTCCCAGGCAGCCAGGCAGGCAAAAATCGACATGGGCGACATGGAACGCCGCAATTCCCTTGGAATGCGCTTTTCCTGCAAAGGCGGCACCAGCCCGGCTACTCGGCAAGACAAGCCTTCAAGCTTGTAGGCTGGCAAGGGGGACAATGCGCAGCGGTTATCGCGCACACCTTCGTACATGGCTGCCACGCCTTCGCCGAATGGCGAAACTGCGCCCATGCCCGTTACGACTACTCGCTTTCCGCGCATTCCCTGAACTCCTTGAGAACGTTATCATGACCGAAAGAAAATCCCACGGCCAGAGCAGCACTGACCATGCCACCCAACACACCGGGCAGCAGAATGTTCTGCCCGGCCAAAAACAACCCCGGCAGGCGTGTGACAGGCAGCATGGGCATGGCGTCCAGATGGTGCTGCACGCCATAAAGGCTGCCAGTAGCGCCGTAAACCCAGCGCCGCATGGTCAACGGGCTTGCTGCATCCAGGATGCGCCAGCGCCCAGCCAGTTCCGGTAACCGTTTTTCAATGTAGGCCTGCAACCGGGCAGTGGACTCACGCTTCCACTCCACATAGCTTTTGGGGCGCGGATGCGGATCGCCGCCGGGCAAATCCTTGTCGTCCATAAGCGCCACGGCCATCACGGCCTTTCTGCCATCTGGCTGCGGTCTGTCGCAAAAGAGGTATACGCTGGGGTGTGCGCTTTCCACACCCGGGAACAATTCTTCCGCTGAAGGCTCCGGCAGCAGATAGATGCTTTCGTTTTCATTCAGGCAATCGCGTGTTTCTGCAAACAGCAGCATGGCGGAACGTGTTTCCGGTAGCTCATTTATGCGGTGCAGGTAGGCCGGACGCATGAGGCCCTTGGGAATCAGCCCCTCAAGCTGCGAGGGATGCCCGGTAAAGAAGCAGCGCTCGCAGGCAAGGCGGGAACCATCACCTAATGCCACGCCGCGCACGCCTTGCGCCTTGTCCGCCTCTATACCCGCAACGGCAGCGTTGCAGCGCACAGTGACCCCAAGTTCGCCGAGGCCCGTCAGAAGCGCCTCAACCAGAGCCAGCCCACCACCCTGCCACGAGCCGCTGGACTGAAAATACGGCCCCGCCACAAGGGAATATTCTTCAAGCGAGGATTCTTCGGGCCGCACGCCGTACAAAAGGCACCGGGTGCCGAGCATGGCCCGCAAGTGAGGAGGAAAACCCGCAGATGCAGCATACTGGGCCACGCTGCCCACGCTGTGGAGCGCAAATGACGGTTCTGACCACACAGAAGGATTCAGGTACGGGGAGTGCCCCAGTTCAGTATCCATATGGTGCAGAAAAGCCTTCATGGCTGGCCCGGCACCGGGGAATTGCCGCTCAACAGCTTCTGTTACCGCCGCTTGCCCTGCCGGGAGCTGAAACACCTTGCCGTCGGCAAAGTGAAAGACCTCCGTGCGGCTGGTCGTGATCTGCCGCAAATGCTTTTCTACACCCAGCGCCCGCAGCCAGCGGCGCAAAACGCCACCGGCATGCAGACCGCCGCCGCAGTGAAATCCCGTATCAAAATACAGGCCTTCGCGCCAAAAACCACGCAGCAGCGGGGCAACGCGCGGGCCAGCCTCCACCACGGCAACATCGTGGCCCTGACGCGCCAGCAGCAAGGCGGCAGTCAGGCCGGTAATGCCGCTGCCTGCGACCACGCAGCGCATCAGCCGAGCCTCAACACTATACTGGCGTTGCTGCCGCCAAAGCCCGCGGCATTATTCAGCACGACGCGCGGGGGTTGCTCCAGCCTGCGGACAAGCACGGGAATGCCAGCGGTATCTTCGTCCGGCTCTTCATAATTTATGGTAGCAGCCGTAAAGCCCGCCTGCGCCATAATGACGGCGTAGGCCACCTGCGACGCGCCAGACATCCACAGTTCATGCCCTGTGAGGCTTTTCAGCGCCATGACATCGGGGCAGTCAGCGCCGAAAACGGCCCGCAGATTGGCTGCCTCCGCCGCATCGCCCTGAGGGGTGGATGTGGCATGCGCGTTGACAATATCCACATCAGCAGTACTCAGCCCGCCTTCCGCCAGAGCCATACGCATGGCGCGCGCAAGCCCTGTGCGGCTGGGAACGGAAAGGGTCTCGCCGTCCGCG
This sequence comes from uncultured Desulfovibrio sp., assembly GCF_902477725.1. Taxonomy (NCBI): domain Bacteria; kingdom Pseudomonadati; phylum Thermodesulfobacteriota; class Desulfovibrionia; order Desulfovibrionales; family Desulfovibrionaceae; genus Desulfovibrio; species uncultured Desulfovibrio sp. Next base: position 102,502 of record NZ_CABSIF010000008.1, read on the forward strand.
CTGCAACCAAAGCCCAGCACTTCTGCCAGAATGCAGGCATTGCGCCTGTGGGCCGTATCGTAATCTTCCAGCAGCAGGGCCGCAGCGCCGCCGCTTGGCACCAGCCCATCCCTGCCCTTGTCAAAAGGGCGGGAGGCCGCCTCCGCGGGGGTACGCGCAGAAAAAGCCCCAAGGCCGTCAAAGGAGCAGACAGACGGCCAGTTCACTTCTTGCGCAGCGCCGCAGACCACACGGTCAAGCCGCCCAAGGCGAATCTGGTCTGCCGCCTGACCGATGGCATATGCCCCGCTGGCGCAGGCGGCGCTTACCGTCCAGCTTGGGCCGGTATTGCCAAGCAGCACGTTGAGATTCATGGTGATGGTGGAATTCATGCAACGAAAAACATGGCCGCTGCCCATGCCGGAAGTGCAGCCAGCCTCCTGAAGCGCCGCCTGCTGGTCAACTACAGACTGCACCGTGGAATCATTGCCAAAAACAAGGCCGCACCTGTCTGAGCGCAGGTCTTCGGGTGCCAGCCCGGCCTGATCCAGGGCATCCAGCGTTGCCGCATGCGCCTGAATGGCAAAATCCGGCATGCTTTTGCGCTGCTTCTTGTTAATATGGCGCGCGCAATCAAAACCGTCTATACGCCCTGTAAGCGGGCTGTGAAAGCCATGCTCCAGCCGCTGCGGGTCGGCAACTATGCCCGAAATTCCATTATACAACGCATTGGCGATCTGCTCGCGGCTAACGCCCAGAACGGATACAAGCCCCACGCCAGTTATGACAACTCGCCGCATCGGGTCTCACATGTACAGTCCGCCGTTAACAGACAGCACCTGTCCGGTAACGTAGGACGACAAGTTGGAACACAAAAATCGCACGCAGCCCGCCACTTCTTCCGGCAAACCCGGTCTGCCAAGGGGCACGCTTTTCATATATTCATCCACTGGCAGCCCGGCCGTCATTTCGGTGCTGATAAAGCCAGGGGCCACGGCATTAACAAGCACGTTGCGGCGCCCAAGCTCGCGGGCAAGGGCGCGTGTGGCACCGATAAGACCAGCCTTGGCTGTGGAATAGTTCACCTGCCCGGCCATGCCAGCTTGCCCTGAGGTAGAAGCAATATTTATAACGCGCCCTACGCGCGCACGCTGCATCTGCGGCACAACCTTGCGCGATACATGGAAAAATCCGTTGAGGTGCACACCGATGACGGAATCCCACTGCTCTTCGGACATAAGGCCAAAGACGGTATCGCGGGCAAAGCCCGCGTTGTTGATCAGGGCAAAGGGAGTTTCCGCCGCCAGCAGTGGATCAAGGGCGGCTCCCACCGCATCTTTGTCCGCCACGTCAAAGGGCAGCAACGCGCATTGACGGCCCAGAGCCTCAATGGCATCGCGCACGGCTTCTGCGGCATCGTGGTCGTTGCGGTAGTTCAGCCAGATATCAAAACCATCGGCGGCCAAGCCAAGGGCAATGGCCTTGCCAATTCCCTTGCTTGCGCCCGTTACCAGAGCTATGGGCGAAGTTTGCATTTGCTCCCCTGCTTGCATGTTTGCATGCCTTTATTTATTAAAAAGGCACCAGATTGGACAGCCGCACAATATACAAGAGACTCTTTTAGGACAACTCTCAATTTAGGATGGAATTTATCATGCGGATTCTTGCAACAGCCTTGATTGCGCTTTTTTTCTTTTCCAGCGGATGCAGTTGGGTTGGCAGAACTGCTGGCAAAGCATCTGCAAAAATTGAAAGAAAGGTTGATGCTGTTCAGCAGGGCTATAATGACGGCTACAAGGGTGAACAGAAAAAAGCAGACTAGTTTGCTATGTTTATTTGCAACACCGCACAACGTGTTGAGGAAAATAATTCAGCAAGCATGACGTTCTGCATGGCTGGCAACATCGAAAAAAATCAACGTGGCTTATACGCCCTTATCAGACATATAAGCCACGCTTTTGTTTATTCTTTCAAGCAAAGCTTCAACATCTGCCCATTACTTCCCTGCTGGCACCCGCGTAAGGCTTATCTCCGCCAGTGCGGCATCCAGATCAAGGTTCATGGCAAACCGCAGCCCTTCGCTGCCAAGCACGATACGCACGGGCTTATCCGCATTTTCTGTGCCGCTCACAAACAGGATTTCAAGGGCCTGCCACATGCCGTCACTGGTTTGGGGGCAGTCCACAGTTTTTCCCTTGGGGGCAAGGGCCGCGCCCTGCACGCCAAATACGCTTGTCTGGCCTCCGGCTTCAAGAACCAGCGGCAGCCATTCATTCTTTTTCAGTTCTTCAAACATGGCCCCGATGGTTGTATTGGCAAAGGGCGCAGACAGCGTTACCGTTTCCAGTTCGCCGCCCTTGCCGTCAAACTTCATGCCTTTGCCCGCGAGGCTCCACGACTGATCGGCAAAGCACACCACATAAGCGCCAGGCTCTTTAAGCCCTTCAGAGCCGGGCATGGCAAATTCCTTCCAGCGGGCCACGTCCATTCCCTTGCGCATCAGCTGCACTAGCATGAACATGGGCACACCCGCCGGGGCCACATAAGCCTCACCATCGGGCATGGTAATGAGCATGGAGGGATACTTGCGGTTTTCGTTACGGCCTGCGGCATCCATTGCAAATTCAATTTCCTTGGCTGAACCGGGTTCCGGCTCGTAATAATACTGCCAGCCCATGCCGTTTTGCATGGTCACGCCAATACGCGTGCAATCATGCTCAGGAAATTTGGCCGGGCTTACCGTCTTGGATGACTTTTTTGCCAAGCCGTCAACAACAGGCTTTTTATCCCCATTGTTGCCCACGCAAAAAACGGCCTTGACGTCAGAACTCATGCTGTTTTTCAGCACTATCCCCGCCGCAAACCCCGTCGACGGCAAAAAAAACAGCAGGGCCGCCACGCCAGCAACCCATTGTTTCAGCAAGTACATGCAAAGACTCCTTGTGATGCATTTAAGAGCTGATGCCTGCCTCACACGCTCAATGCCCTGCTTATCAGTGCAGCGCTTCGCGTAGCTCCGCCAGGTTGGCATCGTCTTCGGGGTAGTACAGTTCAACAACCGTGTTGGCGTCATTGGTCAGCACAGTGCCGATGCCGCCTTCGCGGGTAGTAAAATCAACGGTGCCTTCGCCAGTGGTGATATTGATGCCCTTCAGCTTGCGGGCAAGATCAATGAGATATGTGCCCCACTGCCCGTTTTCTACTTTTTTGAGCGGATACAGGCCAACAGCGTACCACACTTTTTCGTCCGGCTTGTCGTAGATTGTCCACTGGCCGGTGTGCGTAGTACGCCAGCCTTCAGGGATGGGGTTTTCCTGCGGAGCTGGGGCGGGGGCAGCAGGGTCTGCCAGGGCCGCAAAATCAGGCCTGTCGCCTGTAGGGTCTGCGGGTTCCACGGGCTTTGCATCGTCAGGACGATCGCCAGTCACAAGCCACTTGGTATTTTCAGGACCTTGCGCTACTGCCAGCAGTTTGCTCAGAGGCGCTGCAGTCTTGGCCTTTGGGGAAATTTTCAGGCTTTTTACAATCGGCCCCGCACCTCGGCAGGCATGCCCAACAGAGACTTCCATATACTTGTCGTCCGCAAGGCCAACCCAGTACCGCGCAATCTTGTCCGCAAAAACAACCCCCTTGCCTTCACCCAGAGTGCGCAAGTCGTTGCCGCCGGTTGTGCTGGCGGAAGCTTTTGCAAGCAGATCCAGATCGCCGTTAAAGCAATCCTTTTCAAGCATTGTCACATAGCAGTCTTCTTTTGGAGAGCTGAGCAGTACCTGATTCCCCTCCTCCTGTGTTTTCCAGCCTGCGGGCACCTCGACCACCCAATCCCCCACAGAACGGGGAGCCGCATAAGCCGAAAGCCCGGGCCACAGCAGCAGGCACAGCAACACAAGCGCAGGTTTCGCGGCAGCCTGCAACCATGAAAAAAAAATCGCACTCCGGGGCATTCCCCAGCCGACACAAGCAGAGCCATCATGCGCACATACGTTGGAAACCCTCAAAAAACCCATGTCGCAATCCCCCGGAATTTTATTGGTGATTTCGGCCTGATTTTCCCTTTCCACTTCCTTACCTTCGTAACGTACCTGTGCATAAATGTCTTTGGATGTTTTGGCCTGAAGACGGCAAGGCGGCCAAAATTCACCAGAATACGCAAAATCCTGCAGGGCTGACGGCGCAGAAGCATTGACCGAATATCGCACATATGCCAGTTTTTATGACAGCATTAACTGGCCCGTAGCCATGCAAACCGAGGCCGTGCGCAACACGCGGCTTCATGAGCCTGCGCATGTACCCAACAAATCCAAGGAGTTCGTATGAGCACCGGCATTTTGATCGCCATAGGGGCCGCTGTGGTTGTGTTTGCGGTCATTGTAGCCCTTTACAATGCCCTGGTGCGCGGCAAAAACATGGTGGAGGAAGCCTGGAGCAGCATTGATGTGCAACTTAAGCGGCGGCACGATCTGGTGCCCAATCTGGTCAGCGCCGTCAGGCAGTACGCCAGCCACGAAAAGGGCCTGTTTGAAGAAGTGAGCGCTGCGCGCGCCCGCAGCCTCTCCGCACAGGGTGATGTTGCGGCACAGGCCAAGGCGGAGAATCTGCTTTCCGGCGCGCTGGGCAAACTCTTTGCCATTGCGGAAGCCTACCCGGAGCTTAAGGCCAGCGAAAACTATCGCCAGTTGCAGCAAAGCCTTGCAACGCTGGAAGACGAAATCCAGATGGCCCGCCGCTACTACAACGGCGCAGCAAGGGAACAGAACGACCGCGTCCGCCAGTTCCCCGGCAATCTGGTTGCCGGATTTTTCCACTTTGCCCCTGTCACTTATTTTGAACTTGATTCACCAGCAGAACGGGTGGTTCCTGATGTTGGTGCACAATAACAGGCAAGACGGGCTGGGCGTCCGCTTGTGGCGGCAGGCCCTGTGCTTCATAGCTGCCGCCCTGATGGCGGCCTTGCAGCTTTGGTGCTCCGGCGTACTGATAATGGCGCGGCGGTCAGATGCCTTGCTTGGCTGTAATCTTGCCGCAGGGCTGATCTGGCTGTGGTATGCGCGGCGGTGCTATATACGCGGCAATTTTGCGCGGATGGCCCTGGCGTTCATGGGCTTGCTCGGCTCTGTGGGTCTGGCGGCCTTGAGCCTGCCAGACCTGCTTTTTTAACCACTGTCCACGTCACGGCAATCCTCACAAACCGCCTGCGCAAGGATGAAGCCAATGCATACGCCCTATGCCAGCAGTTGTTTTACACGCCGCATGGTACTGACCGTATGCGCCCTGCTGCTCTGCATCCATGCCATGTGCTTTGCTGCATACGGGCAGGAACGCATAGAGAGTTTCGCCTCCACCGTTACAATCCATCAAGACGGCAGCATGCACGTGCGAGAAGCAATTGTTGTGCATGCGGAAGGCAATCAGATTAAAAAAGGCATATATCGCGAGCTTCCTCTGCTCTATTCCGGCCCGGCAAACTACAGTGGTACGGTTCCTTTCACCGTTACATCCGCAAGCATTGACGGAGTGCCCCTCAACCCGGTCGAAACCGAAATCAGGGGCGATTACATTCGGGTGCTCATGCGCGGCAAGGAGCCGCTCTCCACGGGGCAGCACCGCTTTGTGCTGGAATACGACACATCCCTGCACCTGCGCTTTTACGAATCCAACGGAGAGCTCAACTGGAACGCCACTGGCGTGTGGGGCTTCCCGATCCTTAACGCTTCGTGCCGCGTCATTCTGCCCAAGGGCGTAGCCGTGCGGCAAACCGCCGCGTGGGCCGGGCCGGCTGGCTCCAAAGATACAAACGGCATTTCAATCGACAGAACGCAAGCCAACGAAGCGGCTTTTACCCTTGCCAGGACCCTTGAGCCGGACACCCAGTTTACGGTGGCTGTAGCCTTTGACAGGCAGAGCATTGCCGACCCGGTGTTTCCGCTTGCATTGCAGCAGCAACGGGAAGAAGAGGCCTTGGAGCTGGCCCGACAAGAAGAGGAGCTCGCTATCAGGGAGCGAGGGCTGCTCTTTGAAGTGCTGTACGATAATCCCTTACTGCCTGCGCAGTGCCTGGCTTTTTGCGCTGTGTTTCTTTATTATTTTCTGCTTTGGCAGCGCCTTGGCATTGACCCGCCCAAGGGTGCCATATTCCCCCGCTATTACCCGCCAAAGGCCGCTCAATGGAGCAAAAAATCTGCTGCTGAGGCTACGCCGCAAGTGCTTTCGCCGCTGGCGGTGGAGTTTTTCTACAAGTCGGCCCGCATCTCTGGCCGGGGGCTTGCCGCCACGTTTCTGGCTCTGGCGTTCAAGGGGCTGTGCCGCATCAGCAAGGCAGACGCTAAAACCTACGCGCTGGAACTGACCGCAGCATCAAACGGGCGCAAAGGGGAGCTTTCCGCAGAAGAACAGACCGTGTACCGCGAGCTTGCGCGCTGTGCGGGTAAGGGTGAAAAACTCTTGCTGCGCCCCAAAGATGAAGATGTCCGCAGTATTTTCAACGCCGCCAGGGCAAACCTTAAGCAAAACTTTAAGGGCGCATGGCGGCTGAACACCTGGGTTGCGGTGCTTGGCTGGTTTTTGGTGCTACCGCTGGCCTTTGCGGCGAGCTTTTGGGAAGTTGACCCTGCCTTGCTTACCCCTGATGGCTCGCAAATGCCGCTGATTCTGCTGCTGCTCGCGGTTTGCTTGGCCTTTTGCGCAGCGCTGGCGCTCCCCCTGCTGCTGATGCGGCAGCAGACAAAATCCTTGCTGGTAACTCTGGGGCTTATGGTTTTGCCCCTGGCCGGGATAACTGCGGTTGGTCTTCAGTTTTATTTTTACGATCTTGGGTGGTTGCTTCTTCTGCTCATGATCATCACGTCCATTGCGTTCACAGCCGTCATCAAGGCTCCAAGCCCCGCAGCGCGCCAGGTATTGGACGAAATTGATGGCCTTGCCATGTACATGCGCACTGCGGAACTGCCACGCATGGAGCAGGTAAGCGCGCAGGACGAAAAGCCCGAAGACACGCCCGAGGTTTTCCGCCGTCTGCTGCCCTATGCACTGGTGCTGGGGCTGGAAAAAACGTGGTGCAACAGGTTTGCCGACCAACTTCAGGCAGCGGCGCTGGAAGACTCCGGCGTTGATGTCGCCCTTGTGCACGGGCATGGCGGCTGGAGCGACTTTTCCAATGGTTTTGGCAGCGCCGTAAGCGCCTCCTCCGCATCTGCCGAATCTTCATCCGCCAGTGGTTTCAGCTCCGGCGGGGGCGGCGCGGGCAGCGGCTCTGGCGGGGGTGGAGGCGGCGGCCTGTGAACGGCAAAAAACTACTCAGGGCTTGCGTACTTTCGTGACGAGCAAGCAATAGCAAAAGGACTGTTTTTCATGTCATTTACTGTAATCGATTTGGACACCTGGAAAAGAAAATCTTATTATCAGCACTACGTTCATACTGTCCGCTGCACTTACAGCATCACAGTAAATATAGAAATTGATTCATTTGTAAAAGAATTGAAGCTTCGTGGAATTAAGGCATACCCTGCTCAAATATACATACTTTCGCGGGCAGTTAATAATTTTCAAGAATTCAGGATGGCTATAAATACTCATGGCGAGCTTGGTTACTGGGAATCAACAAGCCCGAGTTACACAATTTTAAACAAAAAAACTGAAACTTTCAGCAGCATATTCACGCCATTTGATAGTAACTTCAGCAACTTTTATGACAACTGCATTCACGACATGGAAAAATATGGCAACTCTGACACGCTTTTTCCTCAAAATAACATGCCTGAAAATCTGTTCACGGTTTCATCCTTTCCCTGGCACAGCTTCACCGGCTTCAATCTGAATATTTACGGAGAGGGAACATACCTTCCGCCCATTTTTACAATCGGTCGCTATCTGGAACAAAACGGGAAAATGCACATGCCGCTTTCTATCCAAGTCCATCACGCTGTATGCGATGGCTATCATGTGGGGAAATTTATAGATGCCGTGCAAGGCCTGTCCCAGAACTTCAGCGATTGGCTGTGACCAGATTGAACGACCCGGATTTTCCTCCTTGACCATTTTTTATTTGTCTATATATTAATAAAAAATGGCAATAAAATACTATTTATGAGTAAATCATCAGCTTCTACAGCCGCCCTGCCACCCAAGGTTCTGGCAAAACTTGAAGATCTGGGCCGCAGAATCAAACTGGCGCGAAAGCGCCGGGGTCTGACACTGCACGAAATGGCCAAGCTCATGATGGTTTCTGTTGGCTCCCTGCAAAGGCTGGAGAGCGGCACACCGGGAACAAGCCTTGGCACCCTTGTGACTGCCCTGCTCACCCTCGGGCTTGAAAACGACCTGGACAGCGTGGCCGCCATGGAAACGGACATGATCGGCCTTGCCCACGAACGCAGGCGGCTTGAGGGCAAGGCGACGGGCGGGAAGGACAAAATTTCCTACGACTTTTAAGGGAGACTGGTCATGACAACCCGCGTGGCGTATGTGCATATGCACCTTGGAGGCAGCTTTGTCGTTGCCGGACGCCTGCGCTATGTTCAGGATGGCCGGTTCAGCCAATGCCTCTTTGAGTATTCCAACCGCTATCTGGAGCGGCCTGACGCGGTAGCCGTTGACCCTGTTGCCTTGCCCCTGCAACGGGAACACACCTACGAAGGCCCGCTGGGCGGTGCGCTCTTTAATGGGCTGCGCGATGCCTGCCCTGACGACTGGGGCCGTCACGTTCTTGATATCGCCGCCGAAGCCTCAGGCACCCACCTTGGCGAATTTGACTACATGCTCTACGCCGGGCCGGACAGAATCGGCGCGCTCGGTTTCAGCAGCGCGCCCGATGCCGCCCCCTTTACCGATGTGCCGCCCTGGGCGCAGAGCCTCCCCGGCGCAGAACTTGACCTTCAGGGCATGCTGCTGGCTACGGACAATGTGGATCAGGCAGACGAGCTCAACCCGCAGTACAGACGCTTTTTTGTGCGCGGTTCTTCCATCGGCGGGGCAAGGCCCAAGGCCTCGTTTGAGCAGGACGGCAAATTCTGGATTGCAAAATTCAGCAAGGAACGTGAAGCCTGGCCCACTTGCCGCATAGAGCATGCCAATATGCTCCTTGCAGGAAAGTGCGGTATCAACGTGCCGGAAACGAATCGGATTACGGTTCTGGGCAACCGCGATATCCTTCTGGTTGAGCGTTTTGACCGCCAAATTCGCAGCGGCGCCCTGCACCGCCTGCCCTTTGTTTCAGCCATGACCCTCATCGGCGCAGCAGGGCCGGAGGCGCATGCCGCCTACGCCGACATTGTCACTGCCATGCGGCGGGATTTTTACAGCGCCGAGGCCACGCGCAATGATATCCGCGAGCTGTATCAACGCATGGTCTTCAATACCCTCTGCAACAACTCTGATGACCATTTGCGGAACCACGGTTTTCTGCACATGACTGACCATAATGGCCGATCCGGCTGGCGGCTCTCACCGGCGTATGATGTGGTGCCGCAGCCTGTGATGGACGATGCCCCACGGGCCTTGCACCTGAGCGTGGGGCCGGAGGGCCGCAGCTCCGCCATGAGCAATGTGCTTGCCTCGGCCCGGCACTTTGGCATTGCTCCCGATGAAGCGCAGATGATTGTTGAAGAAACAAAGGGGACGATCAGGCAAAACTGGGAAGCCCTGCTCCTGAGCGCCGGGGTGCCGCAGCGCAACCTTGCCGATCTGCGCAACTGCTACGCCCTCGCCCTGCTGCCGGATACAGCAACGCCATAACACAGCATTGGAATAAAAATGAGCGGGCTGGTAAAGGCTTACGTTAACAATAGACGCTCAGGGCTTTTCTGAAATACTCTTTCATTCTTTCCCTGATGCATTCAGGGGCGAGCACTTCTGCATCGCAGCCAAGGCTGGCAACAAAACTGTGCCCCTGATCATTGTCAGTTAATGGAATACGGGCCAGCCACGTATTTTCATTCTCCTGCTCAAGCGCTGCATCACCAAACAGTTCCACAATTGTCTCTCTGGCTCTTGCAGATATCCGTATTATTCCATCCATACATTCTGCATCGTCAAAATTTCGAACAATAAAATCTTCTGTAGTAACAGTGCGCGGAGAGAACGATTCCTCGCACAGTTTTGTTTCAGCCATACGTGAAACTTTAAAAAGACGCATGCCCCCACGCATCAGGCAATATCCCCCAAGATACCAGCTCCTTCTTTTAAGAATCAGTTTGTATGGTTCTACGCGTCGGGCGCTCCGCTGGCCTTTACGGTCATTATAACCAAACTCCAATAGCCTATTATCCTTCAGGGCCTGCTGAATTTTTACAAGAGCTGCCATACCAGCATGATTTTTGCTCCAGGGAGTCAAATCAATTGATACCTGTCCTGCCTGCAATTCAATTGCCTTGCGCTCTGCCTCAGGAACAAGCCCTTTAATTTTTGCAATTGCTCCTGCCACCTCGGCACTTGAATAAGACGTGCGAATACTGCCCAGCCCCATCAGGATCATGGTCACATCCTGCGACGTGAAGAAACGCTTTTCCGCCTTGTAGCTTTCAAGAATGCCGATGCCCCCCTTTGCACCGGGGTACGTGACCACGGGCAAACCCGCCTGATTTATTGTATCAACATCGCGATAAATGGTTCGCACAGATACTTCAAACGTCTGGGCAAGCTCTGAGGCGCTTACTTTTTTCTTTTCCAGCAAAATCATTACAATGGACAAAAGACGGTCAATTTTCACTCTGGCCTCCATTGTGCCCGAAAAACATGGCATAACGCTGTCATGTTTACTCTGCTAGATATAAATTTCAACAAAATAATGGAGGTTGCTATGAATACCAGCATGCCAAAACCCGTGGAAATATTTATGGAAACAATGAACTCTGCCGACACTGAAAAACTGGACAGTTGCCTTGCCAGCACGGCTGTGCTCTTTGACCCGGCCGAAAACAATGAAATTAGCGGAATAAACGCCATCAAAGCCTTTGTTACAGATTCAAAGGAAAAATTTGATCTTTGCACCACTGTTATTGATGCAACTTCCACCGCAGAAAGCACAAATGTCATAACGCTGACAAAAGGCAATTTCCCAGGGAGTCCGCAAAAATTTTCTTATGAATTCATTGTCGAACACGGGTTGATACAAAATATCAACATCCTGCCAGTATAGCCGCATCAAAGGACATAGCCATGAAAAAGTTACATTTTACAGTTGATCCACAAAAGTGCGTCCAGTGCAATGCATGCATAGACGACTGTCCTCGCCATATAATTTCCATCTCTGGCGGTTTGCCGTGGGTTTCGCCCATACTGGAGGCAAACTGCCTTGAATGTCAGCATTGCCTGGCCGTATGCCCGACGGGGGCTGTAAGCATCTTTGGCCTCAAGGCAGAGAACAGCATTGAACTGAGCGCAGAAAAAATACCCGCAGCAATCCAGATGCACACACTGTTGCGGGGACGGCGCAGTGTGCGCCAGTACAGTACGGAAAATGTACCAGCCAGAATGATTGATGATCTTCTCGCCACGCTGGCAAATACACCAACAGGCTGTAATGATCGCACCTTGAGTTTTGCTGTGGTAGATGACCGCAGTGTAATGCAAAAACTACGCATCAGGGTGATTGAATCAATTGAGAACAAAATAGAATGCAATGAGTTGATGCCAGATTTTTTATCGGCGGCTGTGGCAGCCTATCGGCAACAGGGAGTAGATGAAATTTTTAGAGGCGCGCCGCACTTGCTTGTTGTCTCTGCGGCAGCGACCGCAAGCACACCTCTGCAAGATATTTCTCTGGCTCTGGCATATTTTGAATTGCTCGCCCAATGCAGCGGATTGGGTACAACATGGTGCGGATTCCTGAAATTTGCAGTTGATGCCGCTCCAGAATTGCGTCCCATTCTCGGTCTGGATACAGAAACACCTTTTTATGCAATGCTTTTTGGGTATCCGGCGGTTCGCTATCACCGCACGGTGCAACGCGACGATGCCGCGAAAATCAGGCACGTTTCCTTGTAGGGCAGCAGAAAAACAAAAGTCAGTGCTGACCACAACGGTTGCACTGACTTTTGTTTTTCTGCACTGCTACGTGCTTATCTGCTAGTCTACCATGCGGCAAGCACGGCTTCTGTAGCCAGCCGGATCATGCTTTCAGGCGCAATGCCAAGGGCCAGAACCAGCCCCACAAGGCATATGCCCGCCATACGCGCGCCAGCGTGCGGCACAATGGGTTCCGCATCATGCTGCGCGGCCTCGGTATACACGGCGCGCACCACCTGCAAATAGTAGTAGATGCCAATGGCTGTGTTGATGGCGGCAATGATAACCAGGGCCGTATGCCCAGCCCGCCACGCGCCCGTCAGCAGCATGAACTTGCCCATAAAGCCCACAAAGGGCGGAATGCCCGCCAGTGCAAACATGCTCACGCCCAGCACAAAGGCCAGCATGGGCGATCGCCGCGAAAGGCCGTTCAGATCCTTGACGCTCAGGTTTCGCCCATCGGGCGAAACCACGCACAGCACCAGAAATGCCGCCAGCATCATAAACAGATAGCCTGTGGCATAATAGAGCGCCGTGGCAATGCCCCAGCCTTGCAGGGTCGCCATACCCATAAGTATGTACCCGGCATGCGCAATGCCTGAAAAACTAAGCATACGCTTGACGTCTGTCTGCACCAGCGCCGTGAGGTTGCCGTAGCACATGGACGCTATGGAAAGCCCGGTCAGCAGCAGCGCCACGTGCCCCTCGCCCGGATATGCCATGGCGCAGAACCGCGCCAGCACGGCCACGGCCACAATCTTGGGTATGGAGGCGATAAAGGCCGTGGTGTCGTTGGATGCGCCCTGGTACACATCCGGCGCCCAGAAGTGGAAGGGAAACACCGCCAGCTTGAAGAACATACCGCAAAAGAGCATCAGCAGCCCCACCAGCGGGGCGGCATGTGATCCGGCTGTCCTCATGGCGGGCAATATCTGGTCAAGATAGGTGCTGCCCGCGATGCCAAAAATCCAGCTCATGCCAAAGAGCATGATGCCCGATGCCGTCACGCCAAAGAGCAGATACTTGATGGCCGCCTCCATGGGCGCGCGCATGCTGTCCGAGGGGGTGCGCATGGGCACCAGCAGATAGAGCGAATACGAAGACAGTTCAAGGGCGATGAACAGGGTGATCAGCTCCACACTGCTTGAAAGCAGAGTCAGGCCCAGCAGGCTTGTAAGCAGAAAGAAATAATACTCCGGGCGCATACGCACAGAAATCCCCTTGGTGTCCGCCCCAAAAAGCAGCATCAGGGTGAAACCGATGGACATCACGCATTTTACCAGCTGCGAAAACAGGTCTACCCTGTAGGCTCCGTAAAACAGGGTTCCCTTGGCAAAAAGGCAAAGAACAGATGTGGCGGCAAAGGCTGCCCCAACGCAAAGAACCAGCAGGCGCAGGGTTTGCGTCCGGGCTTCCGTCAGAGTCATGCAAAATGCCAGCAGACACCCTGCAAGAAGAACCAGTTCCGGTGCAAAAAGATGTGCGTTCATGCGTAGGCCTTATGTCTGTGCTTGGGGTTCATCAACGCGCAATAAGTTCAGCAAGGGCCAATGCGCTCGGGGCATGGTAGCCGGTCTGCGCCAGCAGATGGTCAAGGCTGGGCCTCATGACGCGCAAAAACGGTTCCGGGGCCAGCCCAATCCAGAAAACAAACACCAGCAGCGGGGCCAGGGTCACGGCCTCGCGCCAGCCAAGATCGTACATGCGCGACTGGTCGGGGTTGTTGGTGCCGCCCCAGATCACCCGCTGCAACATACGCAGCATGTAGGCAGCCGCCAGTACGGCGCCGGGAATGGCGCAGACAGCCACGATCTTGTTGTTGAAAAATGCCCCGGCAAGAATAAGAAACTCGCCCACAAAACTGTTTGTGCCGGGAAAGGCCAGCGACGACAGCGAGAAAAACGTCAGGTACGTCACATAGATGGGCATGAACTTGCCAAGCCCCGCCGCATCCGAGAGCTCGCGGCTGTGCGAACGCTCGTACACCATGCCCACGCAGAGAAACAATGCCCCTGTGGTGACGCCGTGATTGATCATCTGTAACAGCGCACCTTCAAGCCCACGCTGGTTAAGGGCAAAGATGCCCAGAGTCACAAAACCCATGTGCCCAACGCTTGAGTAGGCAATGAGCTTCTTCATGTCCTGCTGCGCAAGGGCGGTCAGGCCGCCGTAAAGGATTCCCGCCACCGAGAGCCACTGCAAGGCAGGCAGCAGGCCGATAGCCGCGCCGGGCGTGATGGGCAGGCAAAAGCGCAAAAATCCGTATGTACCCATTTTAAGCAGCACCGAGGCCAGAATCACCGAGCCTGCTGTCGGGGCTTCCACATGGGCCGCAGGCAGCCATGTGTGGAAGGGAAACATGGGCACCTTGATGGCAAAAGCGATGAAAAAAGCCAGAAATACCAATAACTGGAAGCGCTCGGAATACTGCTGTCCCATGAGCGCGGGAATGCTGAACGTACCCTGATTGATGTACAGGGCCACAATGGCCACCAGCAGAAATACCGAGCCTGCCAGGGTGTACAAAAAGAACTTGATGGAGGCGTAGCTCTTGCGCGGCCCACCCCACACGGCGATGAGCAGATACATGGGAATAAGCATGGCTTCCCACAGCACATAGAACAATACCAGATCCAGCGCCATGAACACGCCAAGCATGGATGTTTCCATCACCAGCAGGCAGATCATGAATTCCTTTACGCGTTTCTGAATGTACTTCCACGAGCCGAGCACGCACAGCGGCATGATGAGCGTTGTCATCATCACCAGCAGCAGCGAAATACCGTCCACGCCAAGGGTGTAGTTGACGTTAAAGCTCGCAATCCACTGGTGGTGCTCCGCAAACTGGTACAGGGCGGATGTGGGGTTGAACCGCGTAAACAGCGGCAGTGAAATGACGGCGTTTGCCAGAGTGACCAGCAGCGTCCACACCCGCACCCCGTTTTCTCCCGGAAGCAGAGGCACAATGACAGCCCCTGCCAGCGGCAGAAAAACAAGGATGCTGAGGATGGGATACCCCAAGGTGTTCATGCTCAGAAAATCCATTGTGGCGATCTCCTTTCACCCCGGCTCAGACAAGAGCCAGCAGCGTGAGCACCAGGGCCACCACTGCGGCCATGGAAATAATGTTTATTTGCAGGCTGCCGCTCTGCACCTGCCGCAGCACGCCGCCAAGAGCGCGCACGCTGCGGGCCGTGCCGTCAACCACCGTATCAATGCAGTGCCAGTCAAACCATGACCAAAAGCGCGCCGTGCGCATGAGCGGCACTATGCCCTGCCGGTTCCAGGCCTCGCCCACGGTATTGTCCACAGACTGCACGGGCTTGCGCGCAAACCAGTAGAACAGCCTGCCGCCCATGCGGTAAAACCAGTCCAGATCCAGACTGATGGTGGGTTCGGGCGTGAGCTTTTTGAGCAGCAAAAAGAATCCCAGGGCCGTAAACAACAGTATCTGCAAGGTTTCAGAAATATGCGCCGCGCTGTACGGGTGGTACTGCGCCGCCACATCGGGGAAGGGAAGCATGTCGTACAGGTACGGCGTGTAGCAGCCGATAAAGATGCACAAAAACGCCGCCACAGCCATGGCCGCCTGCATGTTGAGCGGCGGATCGCCCGCGCGCTCCCATGTTTCCTTGGAGCAGTTGTTTTTGCCGAACCAGATGAAGTACGGAACCTTCAGGCCCGTGTGCAGGAAGGTGCCCGCAGAGGCCAGGGTGAGCAGAAATCCCGCCCAGTAATTGTGCGCCTCAAATCCGGCGGCTACGATCATGGCCTTGGTCACAAAGCCGCTGAACAGCGGAAAGGCCGAGATGGAAAGCCCGCCCACCAGCGTGAACACAAAGGTTTTGGGCATCTTTTTGTACAGTCCGCCCAGCTGGGTGAACTTGCTCACGCCCGTCATATGCAACACCGAGCCGCAGCCCATGAACAGCAGTCCCTTGTAAAGAATGTGGGCAAAAGCGTGAGCGCAGGCACCGTTGATGGCCAGCGGCGTACCGATGCCCACGGCTGCCACCATGTACCCCACCTGACTGATGATGTGGTAGGCCAGCAGGCGGCGGGCGTCGTTTTCAAGCACTGCGTACACAACGCCGTACAGGGCCATGCACACGCCAAGCGGCACCAGAATTTCCATGCCCGCAAAGCTGCGCGCCAACACATACACGGCGGTTTTGGTGGTAAAGGCGCACATGAACACCGCGCCTGTCACCGTGGCTTCGCCGTAGGCATCGGGCAGCCATGCATGCAGGGGCGGCACAGCCGCGTTGAGGATAAACCCGGCCATGATCAGATAGGTGTAGAGCTGCGGATCAGCCACGCCGATGGGGCCGAAGGTCAGATCGCCCGTGGCCCGATAGCGCAGCACAAGCCCTGCCAGCAACAGCAGACCGCCCGCAGTGTGCACCAGCAGATAGCGATAACCAGAGTCCAGCGATTCCTTGCGCCGCCTGAACCACACCAGGAATACGGAGGAGAAGGCCATCAGCTCCCAAAAGAGGAAGAGCGTCAGGTAATCCCCGCAAAAGATGACGCCCAGCGATCCCGCCACATAGGTCCAGGCGACGGAATGCTGCGCAGCTTCTTCCACATGCAGGCCGTAGATGGAGCCGATCACGCACATGAGGGTCATGATGTAGGCAAAAACCATACTAAGCGCATCGACCTTGCCGAATATGAGTTGCCATTTCATGAAGGGCAGCACGCCATATACGCCATTGTGCCCCTGCATGAGCAGCACGGCGCAAAAGGCCAGCACCGGCACAAGCACAATACAGATCCGGCGCAGGGCCTTGGGCAGCAGCGGCAGAATTACCGCGCCCAGCAACAGAACTGCGGAGGGGTGAATCCATGGCTCAGTCATCGTAATAATCCTCGCGGGTCATAATGCCCAAATGGCCGAACCACTTGGAAACGATGATAATCACAACGCAGGCGACAAAGCCGAACGCGGCCCAGAACCCGGGTATGCGCTCCACAAAGGTGTGCACATGCTCTTTTGAAACAAACAGGGCGTCCCACACCACCAGCGCGGCCAGCACTGCCAGACACACACGGATGGTGGCCTTGAGCCGGGCGCGGAAAAATTCGATGATGTTCACTATCATCCTGTCACCACCTTCACGAAGGACATGATGGCATCGGGGTAAATGCCGATGAACACGGAAACGCCAGCCGCTATGAGAATGGGCACAACCATGCTCAGCGGAGCTTCACGAATGCCCGTTTCTTCACCTTCCGGCCTTTTGCCGAAAAATGCCTTGTAGGTCACAGGCGCAAAGTAGGCCACGTTCAGGAGCGTACTTGCCAGCAGCACCAGCAATATGCCCATGGAATGCGTGGGCATTTCCATAGCGCCCACCAGCAGCTTCCACTTGGTCACAAACCCTGCCACAGGCGGCGCGCCGATCATGGAAAGCGAGGCCACGGCAAAGGCCGCAAAGGTAAAGGGCATGGAGCGCCCAAGGCCGCTCATTTCAGAAATGCATTTTTTGTGCGTTGCCACATAGATCGCGCCCGCGCAGAAAAAGAGCGTTATCTTTGAGAATGCGTGGTTGGCGATATGCACTATGCCGCCCTGTATGCCGTCTACGGTCAGGAGCGCCACGCCAAGCACGATGTAGGAAAGCTGGCTCACGGTTGAATAGGCCAGCCGTGCCTTGAGGTTGTCCTTGGTCAGGGCAATGATGGAGGCCGCAAGAATGGTGAACGATACAAAGTAGGCCGTGGGCACGCCGAGGTTCAGGCTTTTCATCAAATCAGTGCCAAACACAAAGAGCATGACGCGCGTGGTGCAGAACACGCCCACCTTGACCACCGCCACCGCATGCAGCAAGGCCGAAACAGGCGTGGGAGCCACCATCGCGCCCGGCAGCCAGTGGTGGAACGGCATGATTCCGTTCTTGGCAAAACCCAGAATGCAGCAGACATACAGCACGGTTGCCAGCGCATCGCTGGCCCCGGCAGACAAAATGCCCGTGTGGCTGTTGTGGGCAAAGTCCAGATTGCCCGTGATCACGTAAATTACGATCATGGCTGGCAGCACCAGCCCTTTTGCCGTGGTGGTCAGGTACACAATATACTTGCGCGCGCCGTCATAGCCCTCGGCATCCTGATGGTGGGCCACAAGCGGATAGGTGCACACGCTCACCACCTCATAGAACAGGTAGAGCGTAAACAGGTTGTCGGCAAAGGCCACGCCCATGGCCCCAAAAAGCGTCAGGGCAAAACAGGCGCTGAAGCGCGTCTGGGCATGCTCGTTCAAGCCGCGCATGTACCCTGCCGCGTAAAAAACAGTAATAATCCACAAAAATGAGCCCACAAGGGCAAATATCATGGAAAACGCATCTGCCCGAAAGCTTACCGAAAGCCCCGGCAGGATCGGAAAAAGCGTAAGATGCAACGTGTGACCGAGCCCCATAGGCGCGGGTGCAACATCGCCGATCATGGAAGCGATGATGCAGAACATGACCACCGCTGTTACAAACGAAACTGTTTCGCGCACGTTGGGCCAACGCCCCGTCAGCATGATCAGGCATGCGCCGATCAACGCTGTAAGTATGGCGGCCAGGGGTCTGACGGATTCAACAATATCCATATGTGTTCCCCTTAACCTTTGAGGTCTGACGGAGCGTCCGTTTCAACAGATCTGTACAGCCGGTACACCGCAATGATGATGGAAAGCACAATTACCGCTTCCGCCGCTGCGATGGCCATGACAAACAGCGCCGCGATCTGCCCGGTTGCCGTGTCTGGCGCGCAAAACCGCCCAAAGGCCATAAAGTTGACCGATGCCCCGCAGAGGATAAGCTCGGACGCAATGAGCATGCCTATGAACGTGCGGCGCATGGCCATGCCGAACAGCCCCAGACCGAACAGAACCGCGCCGATGACCAGATAGGTTTCAAGAGACTGACTCAAGCTTGCGTAGTGCATCACTTGTCCCTCCCGTGGCGGGCCAGTGCGAGCGCCCCCACCATGGCTACCACCAGAACCACGGAAATAAGTTCAAAGCTCATGGAATAGGTGCTCAGCAAGGCTTGCCCGATGCGCTCGATGGTTCCCTCAATCTGGGCCGGGGGCGTCTCCGGCCAGGGAGCCACGATGGATTGCACCACAAGCGCCGCTGTGATGGCGCAACTGGCCGCAGCACCCAGAAAAAGACTCAGCTTGTTGCGGCGCGGGGCGCGGTTTGCGTCCGATGTTTCGGCCAGCATGATGGCGAATGTAATGGTGACGCACAGCGCGCCCACGTACACAAGCATCTGCATAAAGGCCACAAAGGGGCTGGAAAGGTAGTAATAAATCCCCGCCACGCCAGTGAAGCACAGGGCAAGTCCTGCCACGCGGCGTATGAGAGTGCGCGCCGAAACCGCCAGCACCGCGCCGCTAAACGTCACCAGCACAAAGAACCAGAAAATGCCCTCAGCCAGCGTTTGCATAGTTTCATGACTGGACATCAGGGACGCTCCTTGAGCCGCCGTACAAGGTCAAAGTGATACTCCGCCTCGTCAAACCCGGCCAGATTGTAGTCATGAGAAAACGTCAGCGCGTCTGTGGGGCACGATTCCACGCACATACCGCACAGGCTGCACTTGGTAAAATTCAGTTTGTAGCTCGTGAGGGTCTTCTTTTTGGCCCCATCCAGTTTTTCGCCCGCAAGCTCTATGCAGCCCGAGGGGCAGGCTTTCTGGCACGATCCGCACACAATGCACCTGTCCGTGCCGGTTTCCGGGTCGTATACAAGGTCGATATGGCCTCTGTAACGCGGCGTTATGGGCAGCACCTCGCGCGGGTAGGATGATGTAACCACCGGCTTGAAAAAATAGCGCAGCGTTATGCCCATGCCCACAACGAGGCTCCACCCGCCTGAAAAGATATTTTTAAAGTATGCGTTCATGCTACAGCACCTTGAGCAACGCGCTGGTAATGATGAGGTTGACGAGCGCAATGGGGATAAGCACCTTCCATGAGAGGTTCAGCAGGCCGTAGAAGGTTGTGCGCGGGAATGTCCAGCGCACCCAGATTACGGTAAAAATGACCGCGTAGAGCTTAATGGCAAACCAGTGCGCCCCCGGCCAAAGCCCCAGCGGGCAATCCCATCCGCCAAGAAACAACAAAGTCAGCAGGCTGGCACCCACTACCACGTTTGCGTATTCACCCATAAAGTACACGCCAAAACCCATGCCCGAATATTCCGTAAACGCGCCGGCGATCAGCTCACTTTCGGCCTCGGCCATGTCAAAGGGGGCGCGATTTGTCTCCGCCAGCATGCAGATGAAAAAGATGATGCACGAAACAGGCATGAGCGGGCTTGCCGAAAGGCGAAACACATTCCAGTGCCAGAATCCGCCCGATTGCGTGCCCACAATTTCGTTGAGGTTGAGCGTGCCCATAACCATAACAAGGCTCACCACAACCAGCAGCATGGGGATTTCGTAGGCCACGTTTTGCGAAACCACACGCGCGGCAGAGATAACGGCGTATTTGTTGCGCGAGCCCCACGCGCCAAGCAGCAGGCCCAGCACGTTTACCGAAGCAAAGGCGTAAATGGCCAGCAGCCCCAGGTTAAGGTTACGCGCCACCAGCCCTTCGGTGTAGGGAATGGTCACAAAGCTCATGAAGGCCGGGGTCATGACCAGCACGGGGCCAAGGCAGAACAGTACGCCGTCGGCATCCGTGGGAATAAATACCTGCTTGGTCATGAGCTTGAAGCCGTCCGCCAGCGGCTGCAGCAGGCCATAGGGACCAACTTCCTTGGGCCCGATGCGTCGCTGTATATGCCCTGCCACCTTGCGCTCAACCCACACCAGATAGGCCGCGTTAAGCGCCACAAAGACAAGGAATCCTACAAGATACCCCAGAAGACGCAGCATTTCGGAATAAAACGTCATGGCTGTGTTCCTTAGCGGTCAATATCCGGAATCACCAGGTCAAGGCTGCCGAGCAGCGCCAGGGCATCGGGCAGCAGCATTCCCCTGCCCGCCTCGCCAAAAACAAGCAGGTTTGAAAAACAGGGGGTGCGCCACTTGAGCCGCCAGGGGGTGCCGCTGCCATCGCTGACGGCGCGGATACCCAGAAGACCGCGCGCCGTTTCAACAGCATGGTAATAGTCGCCCTTGGGCGGTTTGATGGTTTTGGGAACCTTGGCCGCCATAACCGGGCCTTGCGGCAACTGGTCGAGGGCCTGCTCGATGATGCGCAAGCTCTGTTCAATTTCGTCCATGCGCACCTTGTAGCGGGCCATGGAATCACCCTCGGCATACACAGGCACGTCAAAGGTAAAGCGGTCATAAACGCCGTAGGGCTCGTGCTTGCGCACGTCGTAGGCAATGCCCGCGCCACGCGCCACAGGCCCGGTCGCGCCGTATTTGCGGCACATCTCGGCAGACACAACCCCCACATCCACAAGGCGTTGCTGGATAATGAGGTTTTTGGAAACAAGAGAATCATACATGGGCAGACGCTTGCGCATACGCGTAATAAATGCCCGCGTACCTGTTACAAAAGCATCGTCAATATCGTTGTACACGCCGCCAAAGCGGAAGTAACAGTACGTGAGGCGCGACCCGGTAACGGATTCCAGCAGATCCAGAATCTGCTCGCGGTCGTCAAAAGCGTACAAAAGGGGCGAGAACCCGCCAAGATCAAGCACAAAAGCTCCAAACCAGAGCAAATGGCTTGAAACCCGGTTCAGCTCGTTGGTGATGACGCGGATGTACTCGGCGCGTTCCGGCACTTCAATGGAAGCGGCGCGCTCGACCAGGCAGGCATAGCCGTGGTTGTAGGCAAGGGCATGCAGGTAATCCATGCGGCCCGTATTGGGCATAAACTGCGCCCAGGTGCGGTTTTCGGCCATTTTTTCGTGCATGCGGTGGATGTAGCCAAGCACAGGCTCGGCCTCCACTATGTACTCGCCGTCCATGACCATCTTGACGCGCAAAACGCCGTGCGTAGCAGGGTGCTGCGGGCCAAGGTTCAGAACAAAGCGCTCGTCTGTGGGACTTTGGGCAAGATAGTTCATGCGCTGTAGTCCTTGAGCAAGGGGTGGTATTCCGCGTCTTCGGGCAACAACAGGGGGATAAGGTAGGGATGCCCGATAAAGACGATGCCAAAGAACTCGTGAATCTCGCGCTCGTGCCAGTGGGCTATGGGATAAATTTCGGCGATGGTGTGGATCTGCGGGTTGGAGCGCGGCGTGCGCACCCGCAAGCACACCCTGTGGCGGGCGGCATAGAGGTTGAAGTCGTACACCACTTCAAGCTCGTCTTCCATTGATATGGGATCCTGCACAGGGGCTTCAGGTGGGGCGGCCTGGCTGGTATCCGTCGCGTCCGCTGCACTGACAGCGGCGGCTTCGGCAGCCTTTTTGGCCATGGCTTCGGCCTCCTTGCGCAGGGCCTCGCATTCGCCAAGCCAGTCTACCCCTGTCATTCCTTCAAGAAAGTACCCCGCTCCGTCCATAATGCCCACTGCGGCAAGCAGGGAGCTTTCTGGCAGCGCCACATCAAGATCATAGCCCACAGCGGCATGATCTGCGGCGCGAACCCTGGCTCTGGGCAGGGCCGCCAACTGTGCGCCAAGGGTTTCTGCGTTCATGACGTATGCCCTCCTGCTTCGTTGCCCGCCTTGGCATCCCCGGAGGCTCCCACAGGGACACCCACAGCATCCTCGGCAGGTGCCGGGGGCGCTTGCGCCTCTGCCTGCATTCTGGCCGCCTGCGCCGCCGCAGGGCCGGGAAGCCCGGGGGGCGTCACCACGGGCCAGCGCCGGGTGCCTGTGAGCTTTTCTTCCAGCTTCAGGATGCCTTCAATCAGGGCTTCCGGCCTTGGCGGGCACCCCGGAATGAACACATCAACAGGAAAAAGCTTGCCCACCCCTTCCACCACGGCGTACTGCCCTTCATACACAAAAGGCCCGCCGGAAATGGCGCAATTGCCCATGGCGATGACCCACTTTGGCTCGGGCATCTGGTCGTAAAGGATCTGCACAGCCGGGGCCATCTTTTTATTGATGGTTCCAGAAACGATCATCACATCGCTCTGCCGGGGCGATGGCCTGAACACCTCGGCCCCAAAGCGCGCCAGATCAAAGCGGGATGCGCCGGTCGCCATCATTTCAATGGCGCAGCAGGCAAGGCCGAATGTCATGGGCCAGAGCGAATTGGCCCGGCACATGTCCAGCAGCGAATCCAGCCGCGAAAAGTGGACTACCGATCCGAATATATTTTCCGTTGCCACTGGAACACTCCCTTTTTCCACGCGTACAGAATGACGAGGGACAAAATGCCCACGAACAGAAAAACTTCCGCGAACGTCAGGAAATCGCTGATGGGAGAAGCCTTGTTGTAGATAACCGCAACAGGGAAGAGAAAGAGAATATCAACGGCAAATGCGAGGAACAGCAGCGAGTACATATAGTATACCGCGCCGAATTTGATCCATGCATCGCCAATGGGGTCAATGCCGCACTCAACAATCTGGCGGGTTTTGCCCACAGTGTTGCGAGTGATGCGAGGGGCAAGAAAAAAAACTATTACAAAAGGCCCCAGAGCAAAGCTCATACCGCCAAGGCAGAATGCCATTATGTAGACAATGTCAACAAGTTCGCTGCTAGACATAAATTTTTCCTTGTAATAGGAATAAAATTTACGAAAAGATATACTTGATCAATCCACAAACAATTAAAACAACAGTTGCTTGTGAATTTATAAATTAAGTTAAATACTACTCCTCCAGAAAGTTTGTGTCAATAATTGTTAAAAAAAATACATGCTTCTGTTCAAAAAAGTACAATTAAAGGAATTTTTTGTTCAATCATATTAGCACATTAATCACTTATCTGAAATTGCGTGCAGTCACAAAAAGTGAAAAAAACAATTTTATTTTAATCACTGATTGTAAGTGGTTCATTCAGAACTTTTAAACAATTTGAAATTATTTACTATTTTAGCTCTGTGCTATTTTTTTAATAAAAATAGCACAAAAATTCATAAAAACTACCGTTTATTACAGAGGACTGAATGGCGATCAGGCTGTTGCCGCAGCAAAAAATGAACTCTGTTGAGCAGCGGCTTGCGCCTGCGGGCAACTGAGAGACCGAGGTTCCAGTGCAGATAAAAAATATCTCCAGCCCTCGTGAGGCTACATATAAAAAGGCGCATTGGGGTAACTCCAATGCGCCGCAGTCCGTTTATACGACAACTTCAAGATTGTGGTGGAAGCCAACTATATTGCCCTGTGGCTTGACCAGTCCAAGGATGTCTGGGGCGGGTACACCACCCCAAGCGGCGCACGCATGGGCGGCGTCACCACCCAGGACGCATGGAACGTCAACATGAGCTTTATCTACAAATTCTAGAGGCCACGCGCCAAGCATATTCCACTGAGTCCGGCAGGGAGGCTGATCCAGCAGCTTCCCTGCCGGACTTTTCCACTTATTCCGCCTTGATTCCACCAGTCATTATTTAGGTGCTGCGCCACGCCACTCTCCTCGCTGACGGTTTCCAGTTGCCGCTCAACGCCTGAGCGCTCAGAACGTGACCGCACCTAGGCAACGCATATTCAAAGGACAGTACAGGAGCCACCAGAACTCTACATGTCAGGAATATATGAAACCAGACTGCAATTCTGGCCCAATTTGTGAACACGAACTTTTAAATCATAACACGATGCGTGGTAGTACAAAAAAAATAAATATGCCACTACAACTCCGTGCGCTATACCCCCCAATCCAAACCAGTCCGGGCTATTCGAAACTTATAATTTTTTATACTTAAAAATAAGAGTGTTAAATGCATTAAAAACTAATTGCTAGCTATAAACACTATACCTTACTTATTATTGCACTGCTATCTATTGTCATTAACTGACTAAACAAATGCGAAATAAATAATCATAACTAACTAAAATATAATAATATATTCAATTTACATTAAAATATTTAATACAAACAGTAAGTTGATCAATATTCTCTCAATAACGTTATTGTCTTTTACCTTAATTATGCTACTTCAAACGTTAAATCCTTTGGAATAATCGCAACGCATTTATTACATGCAATTATTAGCTTACTACATAAATACATGAGAACGCAAACGCAACCCCAGCAAATGGAATAAGACAACCGTTTTTAAGGAGGAAGCCACCATGCTTGCCGACCTCAAGATTGCCCGCAAACTCAGTCTTCTGCTCGTACTGCCTATGGCGACTTTTCTCTTTGTTGTTTCGGCAGAAAATATTCAACGCTGGAAGGCCATAGACCGTCTCAAATCTGACGAACGTTCTCTGGTTGTCAGCTTGTCTGCGGGTGACTTGATCCATGAACTGCAAAAAGAACGCGGCTATACTGCTGGCTTTCTGGGCAGCAAGGGGAAAAGGTTTGCTTCCGAACTGACGGAACAGACAGATAAATCAAATTCTGCCTACAAGAACTTTACTGCCGTGCTTGCTGGTGCGGATGGCCTGGAAAATGGCTCTCTTGCCAGAATATTTGCTGCATCAACCCAAAATTTTACAGACCTTTCTACAACCAGAAACGCAGCCAAAGATGCCCGCATTGATGCCCTTCAGGCCATCGCGGCGTACAATACAAGCATCAATGAACTGATCACTGCGATTTCTGAACTGAACGCCCGCGCCGACCTTGCCTTTACATCAATCATTCAGCTTTTGCACGGCAAGGAGATTGCCGGGCAGGAGCGTGCCACGCTCAACGCCGCCTTTTCTGCCGGAACCTTCAGCAAGCAGCTTTACCGCGACTGGCTCTACAGGGTCAGCGCACAGAACACCTACCTGCGTTCGTTTGCGGAGCTGGGCGGCAAGGCGGCGCTGAACCTGCTGCAAGGCAAAATGCAATCTGTCGATGAAGAGGTGACGAAATTCCGCGATACTGCCTATGCCAACCTGGAAAAATCCAGCCTTGAGGCTGACCCGCAGCAGTGGTTTGCCGCGTCCACCCGCCGCATTGACAAGCTGATGGAAGTGGAAAAAGCCTGGGGCGAGCAACTGCTTGGAAATGCCCGCGATGAAGTGCGTTCAGCCCAAAAGGAACTCGCCATTGCTGTTTCAGGCGCGCTTCTGGTGGCTTTTTTCACTGTTCTGCTGGGCTGGAGAATCTGCATCACCATCGGCAGGCCTGTACGCAGCACCTTGCGTTACGCCCAAGGCATAACGCAGGGGGATTTTGATTCGGTTCTTACAGTCAAACAAAATGACGAAATTGGCGGCCTTGCCGATGTACTGCGCGAAATGGTCGCCCGCCTGAAAGAACAGATCCAGGCGGCCCAAAAGCAGCATGCCCTTGCTGATGAATGCGGCAAATTGGCAGAACAATGCAGAATAACAGCCGAGCAGTCTGAGAAGGAAGCAAATACAAGAGCCAGCACCCTTGCAACGGCTGTAGACAAAATTCACGGCGTTGTGGAATCGCTCAATCTCGCCCTCAATAACCTTGAGGATCAGGTGAGTATTTCTACACAAGGCGCAACAAGCCAGTCCAACAGGCTTGATACTACAACCAGCGCCATGCAGGAAATGAGTACTACAGTCATTGAAGTTGCCAAAAATGCTGCGGATGCCGCCCAAACGGCAGAAAATTCGCATACCAAGGCAAGCGAAGGCTCCACAGTTGTTGAAAATGTCATTTCTGCAATCGCTCAGGTGCAAGAGCAGTCCAATAAAATGAAGGTCGATATGGGCCTGCTCGGTCAACAGGCTGAAGGCATTGGACAAGTTCTGGATGTCATCAGCGATATTGCCGACCAGACCAACCTTTTGGCTCTCAACGCGGCCATTGAAGCTGCGCGCGCTGGCGATGCAGGCCGGGGGTTTGCCGTGGTTGCCGATGAAGTGCGCAAACTTGCCGAAAAAACCATGACAGCGACCAAGGAGGTGGGAGAAGCCATCCATGCGGTTCAGGGTGGAACACGCAAACATATCTCGCATGTGGAGCAGTCCGCTGCAACCATTGAGCAGGTCACGGTTCTGGCCCGGCAGTCTGGCGAAACATTGCAGGCGCTTGTGCAGCTGGCAAACGCTTCCACCATCCAGGCCCAGTCCATTGCCACAGCTTCCGAAGAGCAGTCAGCCGCCAGCGAAACCATCCACAGCAGCCTTGAAGATATCAATCAGCTTGCCCTTAATACCGCAAACGCCATGGACCAGGCGACCTCAGTTCTCAACGAGTTGCGCACACAGACTGACATTCTGGTCGGTGTTATGGCGGATTTAAACAATACCGGCATCAAGAAATCTGTTTTGAGGTAAGGAGGTCAGACAGCGTACATCTAAAATCTTGTACTTACAACAGTATACAAGCGCAAGGAGTACTGATATTTATTAATTGCGTCGGTTATCTATCAATCAACCTGCAACCATGTTCTTCTCGAGGTACTTATGGCTCATCTCGAAACTACTGAACAAGCCTTGCGTAATCGTGGTGTCAGCCGTCGAGATTTCATGAAGTTCTGTGCGCTCACAGCCGTTGCCATGGGCCTTGGCCCCGGGGCGGATCTAGCAATCGCGCAGGCTCTCTCTACCAAACCGCGCGTCCCGGTGCTCTGGATTAACGGTCTTTCCTGTTCCTGTTGCACCGAATCATTTTTGCGCACAGCCCACCCGCTGGCGACCGACATTGTGCTCTCGATGATCACAATGGACTATCAGGACACCATCATGGCCGCCGCTGGAGATCAGGCCAATGAGGCGTATGAAGAGGCCATCAAGAAGTACAAGGGCCAGTATATTCTCGCTGTTGAAGGCAACGTGCCGCTCAACGGTCAGGGCATGTACTGCATTGATGCTGGCAAACCCTTCTATGAAAAACTCAAGGAAGGCGTGGAGCATGCCAAGGCCCTTGTGGCCTGGGGAACCTGCGCCTCGTGGGGCTGCGTGCAGGCGGCTCACCCCAATCCAACGGGCGCTACCCCGCTGCACAAGCTCTTTCCCAACAAGCCGCAGCTAAAGGTTCCCGGCTGCCCGGCCATCCCTGAGGTCATGAGTTCAATCCTGACCTACATTATCACATACGACCGCCTTCCCACCCTTGACTCGCAGGGCAGGCCGGAAATGTTTTACGGCAAGCGCGTACACGACCACTGCTACCGCAGGGCCCATTTTGACGCGGGCGAATATGTGGAATCGTGGGACGATGCGGGCGCGCGCGCTGGCCTGTGCCTGTACAAGATGGGCTGCAAAGGCCCCACCACCTACAACGCCTGCCCTTCCACACGATGGAACAACGGTGTCTCATTTCCCATTCAGTCCGGGCATGGCTGCATCGGCTGCTCGGAACAGAACTTCTGGGATCAGGGCTCGTTTTATGACCGCATCACCACCATTCCGCATCTCGGCACCAACGCAACGGCTGAAACCGTGGGCGTAGCCGCTGTGGCGGGCGTGGCCGCGGGTGTTGCCGTGCACGGCGTTGCCAGTATGGTGCGCCACGCAGGTAGCAAGAACACCAAGAACTCCTCCGACACCGACTCCAACAACTGAGGAAATACCCCATGGCATACGAATACACTACTTCTCAGGGTTATGCCGTTAAGGACTCGGGCCGCCGCGTGGTTGTAGACCCCGTTACCCGTATTGAAGGACACCTTCGTTGCGAGGTGAACCTTGACGACAGCAACGTCATCACCAATGCGGTTTCGTGCGGCACCATTTTCAGAGGTATTGAAATTATCCTCAAAGGCCGCGATCCGCGCGATGCATGGGCCTTTGTTGAACGCATCTGCGGTGTCTGCACGGGCACGCATGCCCTTTGCTCCGTGCACGCGGTGGAGGATGCGCTTGGCATAGAAATACCGGACAACGCCAATATTATCCGCAATATCATGCACCTGTGCCTCATGTACCACGACCATCTGGTGCATCTGTACCACCTTGCGGGTCTTGACTGGGTGGACGTTGTGTCCGCCGCCAAGGCTGACCCAAAGGCCACTTCAGAGCTTTCGCAAAAGCTGACTCCCTGGCCAAATTCGTCGCCGGGCTACTTCAAATCCATCAAGGATCGCCTCACCCGCGTTATCGAGTCCGGCCAGCTGGGCATTTTCACCAACGGCTACTGGGGGCACCCTGCCTACAAACTGCCGCCCGAAGCCAATCTGCTGGTGGTGGCCCACTATCTGGAAGCCCTGGATTTCCAGAAAGACATGGTGCAGATACACACCATCTTTGGCGGCAAAAACCCGCACCCCAACTGGCTGGTGGGCGGCGTACCCTGCTCGCTGAACCTTGATGCGCACGGCGCAGCCGACGTTATCAATCAGGAACGCCTGGAACTGGTGCTGCAACTTATTGAGCGTTGCCGTGATTTCGCGCAACAGGTTGTCATACCCGACACCCTTGCGCTGGCCGCCTTCTACAAAGACTGGCTGAACATAGGTGGTGGGCTTTCCAAGCTTTCCGTGCTTGCTTACGGCGCAATCCCCGACATTGCCAACGACTACTCGGACAAAAGCCTGCTGTTGCCCCGTGGCGCCATCATCAACGGCAACTTCAACGAAGTGCTGCCCGTTGACCTGCGCAATCCTGAAGAAATTCAGGAATGCGTGGCCCACTCCTGGTACAAGCCCTACCCCGGCGGCAAAACCGGTCTGCACCCCTTTGACGGCATGACCGAACCCAACTACGCCCCCGGCCCCAATATCAAGGGCACGCCCACTGACCTCAAGCAGGTGGACGAGCGCGACAGATATTCGTGGATCAAAACGCCGCTCTGGCGCGGGCACCAGATGGAAGTGGGGCCGCTGGCCCGCCTGCTGGTGGGCTATGCCAAAAAGGACACCGAGATCAAGGGCCTCATTGACGAATTCCTTGGTCAGGCAAAGGCCCCAGTTTCTGTGCTCCAATCCACCCTTGGACGCATTGCAGCCCGCTCGCTGGAGCTGGCATGGTCTGCCGACAAGATGCGCTACTTCTATGACAAGCTTGTGGCCAACCTCAAAAACGGCAACCGCGCAACGGCCAACACCAAGCTGTGGAAGCCCGAAAGCTGGCCCACCGGCACCCTGCGCGGCGTTGGCTTTACAGAAGCTCCCCGCGGTGCGTTGGGGCACTGGGTCACCATCAAGGACAGAAAGATCGAGAACTACCAGTGCGTTGTTCCCACTACCTGGAACGGTGCGCCCCGCAGCCCCGATGGGCAGCTCAGCGCCTACGAGGCATCGCTCATGGGTACCAAGATGGCGGTTCCCAACCAGCCCCTTGAAATCCTGCGCACCCTGCACAGCTTTGACCCCTGCCTGGCCTGCTCCACGCATATCATCGGGCCGGATGGATCAGAGCTTATATCGGTGCGGACAGACAACTGCTTCTAGCGTTCGGGCAAGCCGAGACGCGGAATACAAGCCTTCCGCCGGGAGAACGTCATGAGCGAACAACATCTTCTGCCGCAACTGCCAATGGGCAAAAGCATATACGTCTATCAACTGCCCATTCGCATCTGGCATTGGGTCATGGTTGCCTGTGTCATTGTGCTTATTGTCACTGGCTACATTATCGGTAAACCCTGGCTTTCCGTCACTGGTGAGCCGTACGAAACCTTTTACATGGGCTACACCCGCATGGCCCACTTTATTGCGGGATTTGTGCTGATTATTTCAACAGTGCTGCGCTACATATACGGCCTTGTGTGGGGCAACCGCTATTCGCGCGAGCTTATCATTGTGCCGGTGTGGAGCAAGGACTGGTGGAACGACCTGTGGCAGGACGTGCGCTGGTATCTGTTCCTGAACAAGGAATGCGCCGCGCATGTGGGGCATAACCCGCTGGCGCAGCTGGGCATGGGCACGGGCATGATCTTCATGCTTGTCATCATGCTCACGGGCCTTGGCATGTACGCCCAGGACAGCCACGTGCCGTTTATCCGCTTTTTCACCTTTGTGCAGGACTGGATAAACAACTGGTTTGGCGGCAATGGGCAGATGACCCGCAGCTTGCACAGACTGGGCATGCTGCTGCTCATTACCTTTGTGACCGTGCACCTGTACATGGTCATACGCGAAGAAATCATGGGCAAGACCACCCTGGTTTCGTCCATGTTCAGCGGCTTCCGCGAACGGCGCAAGCAGTAGCAACCTGATGTAAACTGAGAGTAATGTTTGGCGGCCCAACTGGGCCGCCAAACAGATAACAAATCAAGCCAGCGTGGTTTGTTGCCGCCAAAAGCGGCACTACTGCCGCAAAGGTGCACGGAAATCTCATGGAACAGATCGTCATTCTTGGTCTTGGCAATATTCTGTACGGCGATGAAGGCTTTGGCGTACTTTTGGCGCAACGGCTTTACGCCCATTGGGATTTTCCTGAAAACGTGGAAGTTGTGGACGGCGGCACCCAGGGGCAGACCCTGCTGACCTTTGTGGAAAGGGCTGACAAACTGCTGGTGCTGGATGCGGTTGATTTTGGGCTGGAACCGGGCGAACTCGTGCTGCGCGACAACGTACCGGCATACCTGACAGCGCAAAAAATCGGCCCGCACCAGAACAGCTTTTCGGAAGTGATGGGCCTTGCCGCCCTGCGCGGCACAGCTCCTGAGCACTGTGCCCTCATTGGCGTGCAACCGGCGGCCATGACCCTGGCAGCACCTCTGTCCACTCCGGTCAGCGAAAGTTTTGAAGCAGCGCAAAACATGGCGCTGGATGTGCTGCGGCAATGGGGCATTGACCCTCAGTTGCGGGCGCAACCACGCCACCTTTCCGCTGCAGTTCTCGACAGCCTTGTTCAGGGCTGCGTGTAAGGCGCATAAAGCAGCAGGGCTGAGAGGCAGCATGGGCGTAACAAACGTCTTGCCTGGCTGCCCTGCAAGGGCAGTCCTCTTACAAATTTGTAACAATCTGTTCTATCAACCAGAAGACACGCGGGCTAATTAACGCAAGCCCGCGTGTCTTTTATTTTTTACCTGCAAGGCGTATGGTCTGCGCCATCACAAATGCGGAGGACATATGGCTCGGATCAACATATACACGCAGCAGATCACGGTTGGGCAGGATGATATCGACATGCAGCGCCGCGTCAGCAACCTGCGCTATGTGGCCTGGATGCAGGATGTGGCTGTTGCGCATTCCGCGGTTTGCGGCTGGCCTATGGAGCGGTACGAAAGTATTGGCCAGGGCTGGGTGGTGCGGCAGCACACCATCACTTACAAGCGCCCGGCCTTTCTGGGTGATGTGATTACAGCCGCCACATGGATTGCATCCTACGCTTCGCGCCGCAGCCTGCGCCGCTATGTTTTTTGGAACGCAAAGGAAAAAGCCCTGCTTGCCGAGGCGGAAACCCAGTGGGTTTTCATTGATATGGCCAGCGGCAAGCCTGTCAGTGTGCCGGGCGAGCTACAGGAGTCTTTTCCCATAGTAGACGAAGATGCGCCGGGCGTATTCCGGCGCATGTGCGTATAACATTGCCCATAAACACAACAAAAGGCCGTGGAGTTTGCGAACCCCACGGCCTTTTGTTGTGTCGTATTCAGATTATTTAAAGAGTTCCTTTTCCTGCACCTTGCGGTCAATGCGGTCTTCAACTTCCACGCCTTTGGGCGCGGTAAAGGTGAAGTCTGATTCTTTCAGTGAAGTGTCGGGCTTGAACTGCGTAAAGCGCACGTCGTTGGAATTGCCGTAAAAGTCAATGATGCTGGCCCTGCGGATGTAGCCGGTGGAAGGCTCAACCCACAAAAGCGCCTCAACCATCTGCGGGGCGGGTTCCTTGGGGTAAAGGTGCAGCTTGGCGAGGCCGTTTTCCTGCCCGGCTTCCTTGACGTCAAAATCCTTGGTCAGCGCGGCCTGCCCGGTGATGACCTGAATGATGGTGCGTGAATCGCGCACAAGCTCCAGGGGGTAGCGGTAGGCAATTTCTTCATCCGCAAGATAATCCCAAATTTCCTTATGCGTTACCACAAGGGTTTCTTCATGGGGTTTATCTGTCTGCCAGCGGATGAGCAGGGGCTTCTGGAACAGCAGGCTGCCCTGCCGTTTCTCCACCGAGCCGCTTTCCTTATGGGTCAGCGTTTGCTCAAACGTGGCGGAAAACGTGCGCAGCTTTTCATACCGCGCCTGGATGGTCGCCGCTATATCCGCAGCCTGCGCGGCTGAAGCCACAAGAAGAACAAGCCCGGCTGCCAGGGCTAGCATGCCATTTATGCGCATAACACCTCCACGGCATAAGCCGCCAGTTGTGCTGTTTGATTTATTTGACCACAGCGCGCGGCTTGCTGCCGTCTGCCGGGCCGATGATGCCGTCGTGCTCAAGCTGTTCAACCAGGCGCGCAGCGCGGTTGAAACCAATCTTGAAGCGGCGCTGCACCAGCGATATGGATGCGCGCCCCTGCTCGCTCACAAAGGCCTGCACTTCGCCGTACAGAGGATCCTGCGCGGCATCGCCGCCTCCGCCGCTGCCGCCGCCACTCACAGAGTCCAGCCCCCACTGGGCAAAGTCCACCTTGTAGGAGGGGCTGAGCTGCCGCTTCCAGTAGCCCACCACTGCCTGCACCTCTTCATCGCTGAGGAAGGGGCCGTGCAGACGCTGCAAGCGCCCGCCGCTGGGCTTGAAGAGCATGTCGCCACGGCCAAGCAGATGTTCTGCGCCCACCTGATCAAGGATGGTGCGCGAATCGTGCTTGGACGTAACCTGAAAGGATATACGGCACGGAAAGTTCGCCTTGATAAGCCCTGTCACCACGTCCACACTGGGGCGCTGAGTAGCAAGGATCATATGAATACCGGCGGCGCGGGCCAACTGCGCAAGACGCACGATGCTGGTTTCCACCTCGCGGGCGGCGGTCATCATGAGGTCTGCCAGTTCGTCAATAACGACAACAAGATATGGCAGAGGCTCAAGGTCGGCAAAATCCGGCGGCAGATCATTCTTGCAAGCGGCCAGCTTCTGGTTGAACCCGGCCACGTTGCGCACACCAAGACGCGCCATTGCTTCGTAACGGCGATCCATTTCGTGCACGGCCCAATCAAGGGCGTTCTTGGCCTCGTTCATTTCTGTGACCACAGGATGCACCAGGTGCGGTTCATCCGCATACACGGCCATTTCAATGCGCTTGGGGTCAACCAGCAACAACTGCATATCTTTGGGCTGGGTGCGGTACAGCAGGCTGATAAGAATGCCGTTGAGGCATACGCTCTTGCCCGCGCCCGTGGCGCCAGCCACAAGCAGATGCGGCATGCGCGCGAGGTCGGCCATTACGGGCTTGCCCGCAATGTCCTTGCCCAGAATCATGGTCAGGGGGCCGCACCCTTTGCGGAAAGGCTCAGAAGCAGCAAGTTCCCTGAAATTGACGGTTTCGCGGTTGTCGTTGGGTATTTCAATACCCACCGTATCCGTACCGGGAATGGGCGCCTGAATACGCACGGCAACGGCCTTGAGGGCCAACGCCAGGTCATCGCTGAGGTTGGCGATGCGGCTCACGCGGATGCCGGGGGCAGGGCGCACCTCGTACATGGTGACCACAGGCCCGGGCGTGACATGCACAAGCTCGCTCTGGATGTCAAAATCCTTGAGGCAGGCAATAAGGGCCTTGCCCCGCGCCTCGCGGTCTTCCTTATTGTTGTTGCCCGGCATTTTGACAGGAGGGGCCAACAGCTCAAGCCCCGGCAGCGGAATGGCGGCCTTGCGGCCTGTCATGCCAGAAAGCAGCCCGGTCAGGCCACCCTGCTTTTTGGGGGCTTCGGCAGCAGGGGCGGCAGCACTTGCTGCTTTGCCGCCAGTATTCGGGGCAGAAGCGGCAGGCGAGGCAGCATGCGCCGCGTCATCCTGAGCCAGATCATGCGCACCATCGTGCACAGGATCATGGGCCGGGGCATTACCCCCCTGTTCGTCAGCATAGGCCACACCAGCAGAAACCGCAGGCGAAATGGGCATGCCGTTGATGTCTACCGCCACGGCAAAGGGATCGTCAGCATCCATTTGTGCTGCCGGGCGTGGTGCCGCTGCCTCATTTGCCTGCGCTCGGGCCGCTTTGGTCTTTTGTTCTTCAAAGACATCAGGCAGCGAGTCAGCCGTGGGCTGAATGTTGCCAAGGCGGTCGCGCCAGCGCTTCCAGAATTCCATGGAAGGCAGACGCAGATCAAGCAACGACCAACGTCGTTTGCCGTCTTCGCCTTCTGCGGGGCTTTCTGCAACAACAGGCCCGGTTGCGTTGCCTGCACGGGCGGCAAGCCGCGCCTGCGCCCAGTGCAGCACACGCGCCGCCACATTGAACCAAGAGATATTGCCCGCAAGCTGCATGCCCACAAGCGCCACAAATATCCAAACCAGGGCAGACCCGCCAGGGCTCAGATATCGGCTGGCATTGAGATGCAGGGCATTGCCCACCATGCCTCCGCCCCACATGTCACCAAGGGTGATATCCGAGGCGGAGCCAATGACAAGCAGGCAGACGGTAAGCAAAAAGAAGCCAAGCCAGCGCGACCAGTGCAGACTGTACGAAGGAGAAACGTAGGCCGCCCCCAGCGCACCGAAAACCAGTGGGCAGAGATAGGCGGCCACGCCAAACACATCGTTAAGAAAACCTGCAGTGTACGCGCCGAAAAGGCCAGCCTTGTTCTTTACCTTGACAACACCGCTGACCACATGGTTAAGGCTGGGGTCGTTGGCGTCAAAACTGAGCAGGCTGAGCAAAAGCAACAGCGCCCAGAAGATAAGAAAAAGGCCAAGAAGCTCGCGGCTGAATTTATGGGCGTCCGTAGGGCTACCCTCCCGAACCGGTCATCATTCCCGGCCCAGGTATTCCTTGGTGCGCGTGTCAACCTTGATGCGATCGCCTTCGTTGACAAAAATGGGCACCTGAACCGAAATACCGGTTTCAAGCTTGGCAGCCTTGGTGACGTTGCTGACAGTGTCGCCCTTGGCGCCGGGCTCGGTTTCAACAACCGCAAGCACAAGGCTCAGCGGGATGTCGATATCAAGGGGGCTGCCCTTGTACAGCAGCACGCGGCATTCCTGACCGTCCTTGAGAAAGCCTTCCTTGCCATCAGTGGTGGTGATGTGCATCTGGAGCTGTTCGTAGGTGGTCATATCCATGAAGATAAGGTCATCATCCTGACGATACAGAAACTGCATGTCGCGGGTTTCCAGGTCGGGCTTGTTGACTTTTTCGCCGGAACGGAAGGTTATATCCTGCATGCGGCCAGTAAGGATGTTGCGCAGCTTGGTACGAACCATAGCGCCACCCTTGCCGGGCTTGAAATGCTGAAAATCAACGATTTCGTAAGGGGTGCCTTCGACTTCGATCTTCAGACCCTTGCGAAAGTCTGTGGTAGAATACATTTGTCCTCCTAAACATGTCGCCGCAAAAATGGCGCAAACGGGCGTAAGGCCGATCATTTGCCAACTGCGGCAAGAGCGGCTACCTTATACGGAAGTTAGCTGAAAATATCAGCCCTGAATTGAAAATATTTGCTGAAAGATGCTTGCTTGTCAAGACACAAAGTTAAAGTATCACATGAGGTTTATTATGAATCCCGTTCTTACCCTTGAAACTACAGCCTATACTCTTGAGCAGCTCATATCTCTGCCCGTGGCGCAGATAGCCCTTGCGGGGCGCTCCAATGTGGGTAAATCATCGCTTATCAACGCCCTGGCTGGCCGCAAAAAACTGGCAAAAGTCAGCTCCACGCCCGGCAAAACCCGCTCGGTAAATTATTACCATGTGACACCCCATGACTTTTATCTCGTTGACCTGCCGGGTTACGGCTATGCCCGCGCAAGCCATACGGAACGGGAAAAATGGGCGCGCCTGCTTGAGCGGTATCTGGTGGAATGCACAAGCCTCAAGGCCTTGGCCCTGCTGCTCGACAGCCGTCTTGAACCTCAGAAGCTCGACAAAAATCTGGCGTCCTTTGCCCGCACCAACGGCCTGAATATTGTGCCCGTGCTGACCAAGGCAGACAAGTGCAGCCAGCGGGAGCGCGCCAACCGCCAAAATGAATGGCAGGAGCTGCTCGGCACCCGCCCCATCGTCACGTCTTCCAGCAACCGTTACGGCATTGATAACCTCTGGCGCGCGCTCGTTGAAACAGCGGTTCCCCAGCGTCTGGCCCCCGGCGCACTCAATGCCGCAGACGCGGAAGCTGAGCCGCATGATGGCGCTATTGCTGAGCAGGAGCCGCAGGAACAGGCTGAAAATCAGAATTGATTCACAGCAAAAAATCTGCCTGCTCCACTTTTGCCAAAGGCCGCGTACAGAGCGGAATCTCCAAAAAGCAAAAGGATTACGGCGCTGGTCACAACAGCGCCGTAATCAAGGCTGAAATCGGCAGGCTGTTGCGCTGAAAGAGCGCGGCGGCGCGGTGATTTTATTAAGCCACATGCCCGCCAGATGCACTTGGACTGTTATGCCGCAGGGGTATTTGACACAACTGCCGGTTCCATGTGGATGCTCAAGCGGCCCAGCTGGGGCACTGCGGCACGAATGCGCTTTTCAAGGCGCGTACAGACGTTGTGCGCCTCTTCCACGGACAGCCCCACACTCACATTGCAGTGGAATGAAATGCAGACTCCCTGCTCCGGCAGCACATAAGTAGAAAACTTGTGCGGCATGGCCGCCAGAGGCTCATTTTCCACTGCTGCCTTGATTTCACGCCATGCCATCTCGGAAAAAGGCACGGAAACCGAAGCGCCCGGTTCCAGCGCAGCGCTTGGAGCCTTGGGCTCCATGTGGCTGACGATCTCAACACCCGGCAATGCATCCCGCAGTGTGTCCTCAAAGGCCTTGACCCGCGCGTACGCCCGGTCAAAGGGCATCTGGCCCGGCAGTTCAACGTGCAGCTCAATATGGCAGGCGCTGTCTGCGCTCAAAACATGCACATCATGAACCGCAAGGCCATGCTCAGATGCGGCAACCTGCACCAGGGCAAAGGGATTGTTTTCATCAATGCGGCACGATTTGCGAGGCTCCACGTGCACGGTCACGTCCGCACCAGGTAGAACGCCGGACACAGCTTCTTCAGCCTCATGCGCGAGGCGGTGCCCATCACTTACCTTCAGGCCCGGTGCAACGCCAACAGTCAAATCCACAAAGCTCTGCGGCCCGCTGGTGCGCACACGCACACGCCTGACCTCGGAAATGCCCGCGATCTTTCGCACGGCGACCACAATGGCTTCGCTCGCCTGTGATGAAGCAGAATCCATCAGCATATTCACAGCATCCGAGGCCATATGCATGCTTGCCCGAAAAATAATTGCAGCCACAAGCAGAGCCGCCACCGTATCTGCCTGCGAAAGGACGCGGCTTATGGGCTCAGGCAGTTGCAGGGCCTGTGCAAGCCACACGGCCAGCACCCCCACAAGCACGACGGCAGAAGAAAGAATATCTGTGGAAAAATGCAGGGCATCAGCTTCTAGAGCCTGGCTGTTGAAGTTTTTGGCAACCCGCCGCAAAACACGTACCCGGTTGATGTCAACAGCCATGGAAATCGCCATGACGCCAACACCCCAAAGCGAAGGCACAACAGGGCTTGAACCTGAAGTGAGGCGCTGAACGCCCTCGTAGACCACCCATACGCAGGTGGCGAATAAAAGCACCGTCTGCGCAAGAGCCGAGAGGTTTTCGGCCTTTCCATGCCCGTAAGGGTGCCGTGAATCAGCAGGCTTGGCTGAAATTCTCACCGCAGCAAGGGTAAGGGCAGCCGCCAGCAGATCAAGCCCGCTGTGCAAGGCTTCAGACAATATGCCAAGGCTGTTGGTATACAAGCCGACCGCAAGCTTGATGCTGGTAAGCCCCAGTGCCGCGAGCAGCGACAACATGGCTGCGCGGCTTTTTTCGCTGGCACCGTTATCCATAACGTTCATGGCGAGTTTCCTACAGAAAGATTACTATGCAGAATTTGCGCCGTTGGCGCGTGTTGCGCGTCAACCGCAAGCGTATTCAGAATATTGCTAAGGGGCAATGTGACACAAACCGGCTGTTTTTTGCAAAACAGCCGGTTTGTATTAATCTGACAACCTTCAGAAATAACCGTTACGGATTGTTACAGCCAGGTAAACCACCGCTTCCAGCTGCCTTCACGCTTTTCGCGAACTTCCTGCGACTGCGCCTCACGATAGTTGTGATAGGCAGCGAGGCTCTTTTCCTTGGCATGATCGGCAACTTCAGGCACATCCTTGAAGTTTTTCATAATGTATTCGTAACGATGCCAGGCCGGACCGTACTTTTTCATGTGCCAGAACACATCGGCAATATACAGTTCGTGTTCGGCCATGAGCTGACGGCACGTGCGCATGTGTTCTTCCGCGCTCTTGGAATACGGAGAGTCGGGGAAGGTCTGGCGCAAGCGGTCAAAGTAGTCGTAAGCTTCCTTGAGTTCTGTGGTGGCCCTGTCGATGGAGCGGAACTGCTTCATGAGCGACATGCCAGTCTGGTACAGAACATAGGGAATAGCTTCATGGCGAGGATGCAGCGACTCGAAATCTTTGTAGGTTTCGGCAGCAAGCTCATATTCCTCGTCAAGGAAGTAGGCATCTGCAAGCGACAGTTCCGCATCAACCGTGTACGGGCTGAAGGGATACGTATCGCGAAGTTTGTTGTACAGCTCCACGGCGCGCACGTAGTTTTTCTCACTCATGGCGTCATTGGCGGCTTCAAAAACCTCCTGGGCGGTGTCTTCCGCCGGCGGCAGGTAGATCATATCAATGATGCCGCAACCGGAAACCGCAAACATGCTTATGACAAGCAAAATGGAGCGAAGCAGTTTTTTATGCATGGAGCTGTTCCAAAAATACAAACGCCGCCTGCGCGGCTGTTGCGCCGTCACCGGCGGCAGTGATTACCTGACGACAAAGCTTGGAGCGAATATCACCGGCTGCGAAAACGCCCGGAATGCTGGTGCGCATTTCCGTATCGGTGATAATGAAACCTTGCGCGTCACGTACGACCTCTGCGGGCAAAAAGCCGGTGGAGGGTTCATATCCCACGTAGACGAAAAGCCCGTCTACGGGCAAATGACGTTCCTCTCCGGTCTTCAGTTCCTTAACCGTCAGACCTGTCAGCTCGTTTTCGCCGTGCAAACGGCTCACAACGCTGCTGCGCAGGATCTCGATCTTGTCGCCATAGGCGTCAAGCTTATCCTGATAAATCTTGTGCCCGCGGAATTCATCGCGGCGATGGATAAGATAGAGCTTTCCCACAATCTTTGCAAGATAAAGCGACTCTTCCAACGCCGAATTACCACCGCCTACAACCGCCACGGTCTGATTGCGAAAAAAATTGCCGTCGCAGATGGCGCAATAGGAAACGCCATGACCGCGCAGCCGGTCTTCGCCCTCAAGTCCGAGCGGCTTGTGGTGCGCTCCGGAACAAACAATGACCGTCTTGCCGATATAATCCACGCCTCCGGCGCGAACAGCAAAACGTCCAGCCGAACCGGTTACGGATTCAACAGCTGCAGCTGGCCGGTCAACATCAAGGCCGGTCAAATGCGCTTCAAAAAGATCCGCTAGCTCATAACCCTTAATGCCCTTGGGAAAACCGGGATAGTTTTCCATGGCCTCAGTCTGCAAAATCTGGCCACCCGCTGCCAGTTGCTCGGGCATAAGCACCGAGCAACCAGAGCGGGCCAGATACATTGCTGCCGTAATGCCAGCGGGGCCGCTGCCTATGACTACGGCATCATATTCTTTCATGCCAGAGCCTTTGTATCAATAAGGTCTTTCAGGGCAGCCTTGGTGACAGCTCCGGTGATCTGCTCTACCGTTTCACCCTTTTTGAAAAGGACAAGAGTCGGGATAGCGCGGATGCCAAACTTGGTGGGCGTGGCCGGATTTTCGTCCACGTTCATTTTTACGACACGCACCTTGCCATCATACTCAGTGGCCAGTTCGTCAATAATGGGGCCAACAGCGCGGCAAGGACCGCACCAGGGAGCCCAAAAATCGAGCAGAACCGGAAGATCGGACTTGAGCACAACGCTTTCAAAGGTGGCGTCAGTGACCTGTTCAGCCATAACTATCTCCTTACGTTGCTTTGTATCGCTCCACGGCCACTATTGGCCTGTGACGCGAACAGAAGCGCATTTAAAGTGTATGCTTCTGTATTGACTAAGAGTAGATACCAATGTGCTCTCTGTCAAGACAATCTCTTGTTTTGCATGGTCTCTTGACACTTTCAGCACAAGCTACACAACATGTCATCGGGTATGATTTTGCCACGGGGTATGGTTTCCATACGCAAATCATGACTGAAACCCCGTGCGCCCAAGAGCCATCCAGCATGGGCAACCATTGCGGCATTATCGGTACATAACAGGGGGCCGGGGATATAAGCCTGGCCTCCCCTGCCTTGCATGAGCTGTTCAATCCGTTCACGCAAGAGTGAGTTGCAGGCTACCCCGCCCGCCATCAGCAGTGTTGTAACACCGGGGTTGCGGTCAAGCGCCCGAGCCATCTTGGCGCACAAGGTATCCACAACAGCCAGATTGAATGAAGCGCAATAATCTTTAAGCGCTTGCGGCGCATGGGCAATATCTGTCAGCGGACGAGGCCATTCCTGCCCCGCCAACTGATGCGCGGCAAGGCCCGTTGCGGCGGTCTTGAGGCCGCTGAAGCTGAAATCCAGATTGTCATTATCAAGATAAGGCCGGGGAAACATGGTTGGCGTGGCATGCCCTGCCCTGGCCAGAGCATCCATAAGCTTGCCGCCAGGATAAGCCAGACCCAGGAATTTGCCAACCTTGTCAAAAGCTTCACCAGCCGCGTCATCAAGAGTGCGCCCAAGGAGGCGGCAATCCCAAGGCGATTCAAGCCGGTAGATGTGCGTGTGCCCGCCCGACACCAGCAAACCAAGGGCTGGAAAATGCAATTTCTGCTCCAGCCCTACTGCCAGAAGGTGCGCATGCAAGTGGTTGACCCCAAGAAAGGGTTTGCCAAGGCCAAGGGCCAGCCCTTTGGCAAAGGCAACGCCCACCAGCAGGCTGCCAAGCAGGCCTGGGCCACGCGCCGCTGCCACAAGATCAATATCAGAATTGGCCTTGCCGCTGCGCCGCATCAGTTCGTCAAACAGCGCGCCCACAAAGCGGTAATGCTCGCGCGAGGCAAGTTCCGGCACCACTCCGCCAAACAGGGCATGCACATCGGCCTGGCTTGCAAGCACGGCATCCACAAGCCGCCCGTCTTCAACCAGCGCCAATGCGGTTTCGTCGCAAGAACTTTCAATTCCCAAACACAACATGCGGTTCGCCATTTACGGTCAAAGGCCGGTACAATAAGGCAGCCACCGCAACCCCGCGGGGGCTGCCGCAAAAGCTATCTGCCCGCGTGACGGGCGTAGATTTTTTCCACTGCCTCAACATCCAGCTTCGAGCCTATATACAGAGGCGTGCGCGCATGGAGCTTGTCCGGCACCCTTTCAAGAATGCGCCCATGCCCGTCGCTCGCCTTGCCGCCAGCCTGTTCTGCGAGAAAAGCCAATGGGTTGGCCTCGCACATCAGGCGCAGTTTGCCATTGGGCTTGTTGGCATCGGGCGGATACATGTAGATACCGCCGTTGATGAGCGTACGGTGAAAGTCGGCCACCAGCGCGCCCACGTAGCGCGAAGAATAGGGTTTGCCGTCCGAAGTTTCGCAACCGTGGAACCAGTTGACGGCATCGCGGGCTGGCGCATCCCATTTTTTCCAGTTGCCTTCGTTGACCGAGTAAATGTGCCCCTGCTCTGGAATGCGCATGTCAGGGTGAGACAGCAAAAATTCGCCCACACCGGGATCAAGGGTAAAGCCGTGCACGCCCTGCCCTGTGCTGAGAACCAGCATGGTAGAAGGGCCATACAGAATATACCCAGCCGCTACCTGCTTGATGCCGGGTTGCAGCACTTCATCCAGCGTTACCTCGCCGGTATGGCCTTCGGGCCTGCGCAAAATAGAGAATATGGTGCCGACATTGATGTTCACGTCAATATTTGTCGACCCGTCAAGAGGATCAAAAATAAGAATATAGTCCCCGCGCGGAAAATCCTTGCTTACGCGTACAAGTTCAGCT
This sequence comes from uncultured Desulfovibrio sp., assembly GCF_902477725.1. NCBI lineage: Bacteria > Pseudomonadati > Thermodesulfobacteriota > Desulfovibrionia > Desulfovibrionales > Desulfovibrionaceae > Desulfovibrio > uncultured Desulfovibrio sp. The sequence goes on from NZ_CABSIF010000008.1 coordinate 145,450, forward strand.
TCTTCTTCCGACCCCATCGCGCAGAGAGCGCCGCAACGCTCCATGCGATAAAGCAGGATGCGGTTGGCGATGGAATCCATCTTCTGCACATCTTCACCCTGAACGTTCACTTCGCCCGTGCCGCCGAGGATATCAAGCAGGCCAGCTTTGGCGATACGACGGGAAATGCTTTTTCCCGAAAGGATCAGGTCGTACAGAAGACCAGTAAACTGGCCCGTTGCCTGGGGGCTACGCTTTTGATGCAGCAGCAGGTGTTCCGTAACCGTGATGTCAGCCATTGGGGGCTCCTTACAACATCCAGAAAATTGAGAGGAACAATTGAGCCTTTACCCCTGAAAAGGAAAACCGCCAAGTTAGCAAAAAACTTTACGAATCTTCCGCCGCAACAAAATTGCATGACAAAACTGGTTGCCAGCGTGCGGACTTTTCAGGTTGCACATCTTCCAAAATACTTGCGCCGCCTCGGGGCGGCGCAAGTTTAATCCAGAATGCGTCAGTTCCGTGGCCCGAAGGGGCTTGGCCGCCCACCAGGCAGTGCCGCTGGCTCTTCGCCAGCCGGAGCTGCGGAATCAGGCTTGGCAGCTGCCGGGGCAGCAGCTGGTGCCGCAGCCGGGGCATCGGTCTTGCCGCTGCCTGCGCTGCCGGTGTCGGCAGGCTTTGCAGCGTCATCGCCGTCCTTGGGGCCAAAGGGGCTGGGACGTCCACCAGGCAAGGTAGTGGCATCGTCATCAGGCGCTATGCCAAGGCCGACAGGCGGCTTTTCCTTGCTCTTGGGTGCAGAAGCGCGAGGGGCGCGGTCAACAGAGGCATTTTCACCTGCAAGCTGACGTTCCTGCACTTTGCGGCGTTCGGCATTTTTACGCTTGAGCAGCATGCTGTCCTTGCTGCCGGGCTGAATGTCCGCCCCGCCAGCAGGCTTGGCAGAAGGCTGATCAGCTGTGGCTGTGGCCTGTTCAGGCGTAACGTCCACGTTCAGGCCTTCTTCAAAGCGGTTCTTGTTCTTGCGCACTTCGTGAGGCGGTGGGGTAAGCTTGGGGCGATCCTTCGGGAAGAATGCGAGCCCCTGCTCCACACTGCCATTGCCCTGCGGGAAATTGCCCGACTCGGCCACGGCAAAGACCAGAGGCACATTACCCAGGAAGCGCACATTATAATAGAAGGAGCCGTTCACGTTGGTGCAGGTGCCAGAAGTACTCTTTGCGCTCACTTCGTCCCAGTTCACGCCAGCAAGCGGGGTCGAGGCGAAATCATACTTTCCAGGCCAGAGCAATGCCTGCGGTGAAAGAATGACCACGTCCTGCGGCGTTTGGGAGTATTGCATGAGCGAACGCATATCGAAGTTGACAACAACAACACCGAGGAATTCCGTTCCGTCATAGAGCGGAGAAGCAAGCAGAATTTCAGGCCCAAAGGACGAGTTCTGCACATCGGCGCGCAGGGCGCGTGTGCTCTGCTTTTTGTCTTCGTAAAGCAGCGGAATGAAATCCAGCGGCTTCATGGGATTGGCAGGTTCCTGACCCAAAATGGTGCCATCGTACTTTACCCCTGCAAAACCACTGACCCAGGGAAAGGAGGTAAGGAAGGAAGCAAGCCACTCGCGCGTCGGCGGCTTATCGGCATTGAGCATCGTCCGTTCAAGGCGGCTCAGCTCAACGTCAATACCCATCATGCTGTGCGTGAGGGAAAGCGCCTGGGGCGAAAGATTGCCCTTTTCTTCAAAATCCACGGTGGCCGGGGGGCTCACATAGCTGTTCCACAACGACTTTGTGGATTTCCAGACGTTCTTGGTGGGCTGGTATGAACTGCAACCCGTTACAAGAGATGCAGCAAATGCCAGCAAAAAGAAATAACGCACATATGATTTCAACACAGTGTTCTCCCTCATTAACTGTGCGCCCTGGCTTCGACACGTTCAGCCAAAGCTTCAAGCATGCTTATCAGCTTGTCCTTGCCGCTGGCATGTTCTGCCGTAGCAGCGGGTTGGACAAGATCTACCGTCTGGGCGTTGCCCAGTCGCGCAGTCAACGTAGTAATGCGCTGACGCAAATCAGCGCTTTCTTCCGGATGTACCGCTGCGGCAGCAAGCTCATGGTAAATATCAAGTGCGCCCTTGATGTCACCCTGTTCTGCCAGCACTTCGGCCATAGAGCGGGTACGCAGCGAAAAACGCTCCTCCCCTTCATCTGCATCGTCTACAACAACAGCTTCGGACTGGGTGACCGGGGCAGCATATGCGGCATACGCATCTGCGCCGCGAGCCAGCATGGAAGGAGTGTCTTCCGATTCTGCTGGCAGGGCCTCATCGTCCGCCATGGCAAGATCAGGATCAAAATCAATAGGATCGTGAGCGTCAACGTCATCAATGTGAGCATCAGCATCAAGCGGGGCATCCGCGTCATGCATGGCGGTTACCAAGCCGGGAGCAGTTGCCAGAACGGGAGCGGCAACAAATTGCTCAGCCGCTTCTGCCACGGTCGCTGCAGCCCCAGTTACTGCCGGATTTGCAGCCGTTGATGTCGCTGCAAATGCCGCCTCATGTGCGGATGGGCCAGCAGCAGGGATGGCGGCCTCGGAACGCGCCTGCAAATTGGCCCCAGCGCCAGCAGCGACTCCAGCTCCAGACAGGGAGGCCAGCCCCTGGTTGATGACTTCGTGCAATGATACCGGGCCCTTTGAAAAATTGAGGGCCAGAAACCGCAGCACGGCAGCAGTATCAGGCGCATCGCCAGCAGCATTGATGCATGCGGCCCATGCCTGCCAAAAGCCTGCATAGGTAGAAAACATTTTTGTCAGCCTGCCCACCTGCTTTTCGCAGGCTTCGAGCCGATTGGCGGTGTGCAGCAGCTCTATGAGAAAAAGCCTGGCTTCAAGAAATTCCTCGTGCCGGGCAAGCCCCTGCTCCAGAATTTCAACGGCTTCATCTGTGCGTCCAGCCTCGGAAAGCAGACGCGCCAGAGGGAAAAAGACCTTGGAATTGGGCTCAAGCTCCAGGACTTCTTTATACCATTCAATTTTTTCCGTCATGGTTTCTGCTCCCGCCCCGTTTTCGCCACCTCGCCAAAAAGATAGAGCACCTCATTATCGCGAATATAGTGGAGGCGCTGACGAATGACTTTTTCCATATACTGGCTGTCGGACTGCAAAAGGCGAATTTCACGGCTCAGAGAGAGGTTCTCCGCATCGAGGCTTGCAATCTGCTTTTCAAGCTCGGCGTACTGGTGCTTGAGCTCTCGGTATTCAATAAGGCCGGTGGGCCCCCAGACCATGCGGGCAAAAAACACCACATTAACAAGGCCCAGCACAACCAGAATAAAGGTACGCCAAAACATTACTGCAGCAGCCGTTGAGGTTGAGAACCGTTACCCGCTGAAAGACGCAGTTCAGCCAAAAAAGTGGCCGTGGCCTTTTCAAGCCGCGTAACGTCTTCTTCCGCAAGGTTCATCTGGTCTACCTGATGCAGATAATCCTTGAGGGTGTTCAGTTCCTGATCAAAGTGACGGCCCCAGACCCCGGCGCGCATGTCGGGCTCCAGCTCCAGAATGGTCTGGATGCAGTTTTTCAGGCGGATCTGCAACGTACTCATGCGTTGTTCCCGTTAGCCTGCCTGTTTACGCGTGTTGCGGTAAAAATCATAGCAATAGTTGGCCCCTGAAACCACGGCCAGCACCAGCGCTATATAGAGCAGCACAAGGCCAAGCAACCGCAGATCCATGCCCCACAATGGATAATGCAGGGCAAGAGGCACAATGGCAAAAATCTGGAGCACAGTCTTGGCCTTACCGAACTTGTCGGCGGCAAGCACGATGCCCTCGTCAATGGCAATGGCGCGCAGGCCTGTGACCACAAGCTCGCGGCATACAATAATGATAACCACCCAGGCGGGCGCCCAGTCCAGCTTCACAAACATGATCAGCACCGAGCAAATCAGCACTTTGTCGGCCAGCGGGTCCAAAAACTTGCCCATGCTGGTGACCATATTGGAGCGGCGGGCAATATAACCGTCTGCCCAGTCGGTAAGGGAGGCAAAAATAAAGGCCAGAGTAGCCAAAATGCAGGTCATCGGGCCTTCAAAATAGAGCAGCAAAACAACCAGAGGGGTCATTAAAATGCGTAACAGTGTAATTTTATTAGCAAGATTAAGCATTCTTCCTCTCAGGCGCTCCGTGCGAATTTTTTAAAGCGTTACCACAAAAGAACACGGGAGAAAAGGAGAAAAAAGCTCCCCCGGCGACCGTGCACCAGCCGCCAGGGAAGCCTGCATTCTATCGGGGCAAACCTGCAGGGGCGCAACTAGCTGCGCGAACCGGCAAGGGCTTCCAAGCTACCGTCGGCGGCAGCGGCAATTGAATCTGCCAGGCTAAGAAAGGCTTCCTTGGCTGCGCTTTCCGCTTCAAGGTACACCACAGGAATACCTTTGTCAGCCGCAACCACAGTTGTGGGATCCAGCGGCACAGCGCCGAGGAACTTGAGCCCGTAGCGTTTGGCCAGATCTTCGCCGCCGCCCTTCTTGAACAGGTCGATTTCCTGATGGCAGTGCGGGCACACGAGGCCGCTCATGTTTTCCACCACGCCAAGCACGTTGGAGTTGGTGTACTGCAAAAAGTTGATGGCCTTGCGCACGTCTGCCAGCGAAATTTCCTGCGGGGTGGTCACAACCACGCACAGGGCATCGGGAATGGACTGCATGACGGTCATGTGCTCATCGCCCGTTCCTGGAGGGGAGTCAATGAGCAGAAAATCAAGGTCACCCCACTTCACGTCCGCAATAAACTGCCGGATAGCCGAAGTTTTTTTGGGGCCGCGCCACAGAATGGCCTGATCCTTGTCTTGCAGGAACGTATCCATTGAAATGACGGAAAGATTTTCGTCATAGGCGGCAGGAATCATCAGCTGGGTGGCTTCGTCAATCTCGACAGTGCTGGTAAGGCCGAGCAGGTTGGGCACGCTCGGGCCGTGCATGTCCACATCAAGAATGCCGACTTTGAACCCGCGCCGCGCCAGCGCCGCTGCGGTGTTGACGGTCACGGAGCTTTTGCCCACCCCGCCCTTGCCGCTCATGACAAATATCTTGTGGCGTATATGGCCCAAGCGGTCAGCGATTACGCGGTCCTGCTTGGCCATAGGGTCATTACACTCTCCATTGCCGCCATTGCTCTTTGCACTGGAGCAAGAGGATGCAGAAGAACAGGATGAACAGGATCCCATGACATCTCCTTCAATTGTAGCGGACGCTTACGACGGCGTATCTACCAGCCGTGATCGCCCACCAGATCTACAAAAACTACCGGCCCCAGGTCTTCGGAGCTAACGCGCCCCTGCTCTTTGCGCACGCGCACAAGGCGCTGCGTACGGGGCTTTGACCCTACTGGGATAAGCATGATGCCGCCCTCGTCAAGCTGATCAACAAGAGGACGCGGCACTTCCGGCCCGCCGGCAGTAACGATGATACGGTCAAATGGCGCGGCTTCAGGCATGCCAAGCGTGCCGTCACGCCGCTGCATGTGGATACCCCTAAGTCCCAGTTGCCGCAAGAGCCCTGAAGTAATTTGATACAGCTCGCGCATGCGCTCAACGGTAAAGACCGTGCAGCCAATGGTGGCAAGCACTGCGGCCTGATAGCCGGAGCCGGTGCCAACCTCAAGCACGCGCATCCCCCGCTGCACTTCAAGCAGCTGGGTCATCAAGGCAACAATATAGGGCTGAGAAATGGTCTGCCCGTAGCCAATGGGCAAGGGAGTGTCTTCGTAGGCCTGGGAGCGCAGCGCTTCCTGCACAAAAAGATGGCGCGGCACAGCAAACATGGCCCCCAGCACCGCCGGATCGCTGATTCCGCGCGCTTCAAGCTGCTCGCGCACCATCCTGCGCCGCAGACGTTTTGGGTCCACGGACGGAGAAGGCTCGCGGGGCGTACCCCCAGCCGCAGAATATTTGCTGTACTGCATACTGCGGAAGTGAAAACAGATTTTTCCTGCCAAGTCAATGCGCCATCGGGGATGGCTTGCAGAGATATCAAGACAAGTTCCAGACTTTCCCTTGAAACTTGCCATTCTTTATGCAACCCTTCGGGAAGCGAGAATGAGGAGTCGGCAATGCGTAAAAGAAGTTTGTTTTCATCGGTACTAGGTATTATAGTGGTCGCCATTCTGGTTTTAGGCGGCTATACTTTTTTTAAAGATCTTGAAGGCCCTACTGTTGATATTACACCAAATACAGGCAGGGTTTCAGCCGCAAGCGTCCTCAAGGTCCGTATGAAGGATCCGTCAGGCATCCGCTCCATTACAGTTGGCGTGCGAAAGAACAACGTCCTCAATGTCATCTACAGCAAGCACTTTGACCAGTATATTCCTGAACGCGAAGTGGATGTCCCCATGAAGGATGCCAACCTGCGTGAAGGTGCTTTTGAGCTTGAAATCCGCGCCACGGACGGGTCACTTGCCGGTTTTGGTCAGGGCAATACGCGCACCGTCCAGTTGCCTATGCGCTTTGATACGCAGCCGCCGCGCATTTCCGTCAAAACTCTGCCCCCCAACGTGCGCAGGGGCGGCACCGCCGTGGTGCGTTATACTGTTGATAAAGAAGTGAGCAATAGTGGCGTGCTTGTTGCTGGCTACTTTGTGCCCGGCTACATGCAAAAAGACGGCAGCTATATCTGCTTTTTCCCTTTCCCGTACACAATGACCGCCAGAGACTACAAGAACAGCGTTGAGATCACGGCCACAGACCTTGCGGGCAACGTCACCAAAAGCCACCTCACGGTCATGTCCTTTGAAAGAACGTTCAAGAGCGACAGCATTGAAGTGACGGACAACTTTCTGATGGCGGTTGAGAGCAAGCTGCGCGACTTGGCCCCCGATGCCACAAACCCGCTGGAGTGCTACCTGTATATCAACAATCAGGTGCGCGCCGCCAATGTGCAGACCCTGCGCGAAATTGGACGGGACACTGCCGCGGCCATGCTGTGGAGCGGCGTTTTTGAGCGTTTGCCGCGCTCTGCCCCGCGTGCCGGATTTGGCGACCACCGTTTCTTCAACTATCAGGGCAAGCCCGTGGGCGAATCCTATCACCTGGGATTTGACCTTGCTTCGGTGCGCAATGCCGAGGTACCCGCCGCCAACAGCGGCCGCGTGGTCTTCTGCGGCAATCTTGGCATCTACGGCAACCTCATTGTCATTGACCACGGCCTGGGCCTCATGTCCATTTACTCCCACCTCAACGATCAGCTGGTTAAAGTGAGCGATGTGGTGCAGCGAGGCCAGATCATTGGCCATACAGGCAGCACAGGCCTTGCCTTTGGCGATCACCTGCACTTTGGCATCCTGGTGGGCGGCGTGGAAGTGACCCCTCTTGAGTGGCTTGACCCCAAGTGGATCAAGGACAACGTCACAGGTCGCATTGATGCTTCCATGACGCAACAGTAGTTGCCGCAGCAAAGTATAGTTTAGCGTTTCAATATCCCTTTTTACTCCCGCTGATAAAATTACGGCCTGTAGATTTTGAACCGTTCCAAGAGTGGATGGTTTAAAATCAGCAGGCCGTAATTTTTTTATGCAAAGGGGCTTGAATTCTTTTCACGTTCAAGTGTAGCCTGAATTTATGAAAGAAAGTAAATAAGTTCTACTTCAGCTTTCCTGAAGACATCAGGCCCAAATCACATAAACCTGTTTCATGTGAGGACTTGTTCGTGTCTCCACCACTATTTTATCTCGGTCTTGATATTGGTTCCACCACAGTAAAACTGGCGCTGCTGAACGGCGACGGATCTGTTGCCGAAACCCGCTACAGCCGTCACGGCACGGCAGTTCGCGCCACCATGGCAGCCCTGCTTACCGAAGTCTCCCGGCTCTACCCCTTAGCCACCGTGCGCTGCGCCATGACAGGCTCCGGCGCTCTTGATCTCAGCAATCAGCTCTCCATCCCCTTTGTTCAGGAGCTGTTGGCAACAGCCCGCGCCATTTCCTATGCTGCGCCGGATACTTCCGTGGCTGTGGAACTGGGCGGCGAAGACGCCAAGCTGCTCTATCTGGGGCAGGATGTGGAACTGCGCATGAACGAATCGTGCGCGGGCGGCACCGGGGCCTTCATCGACCAGATGGCCCGTCTGCTCAGCACGGATGCGGGCGGCCTCAATGATCTGGCGGCAAGGCATTCCACGCTCTACCCCATCGCCTCGCGCTGCGGCGTGTTCGCCAAAACGGATATTGTGCCCCTGCTCAACGGCGGCGTACCGCGTGAAGATATCGCGGCCTCCATCTTTCAGGCGGTGGTGGAGCAAACCATCGGCGGGCTGGCCTGCGGCAGGCCCATTACCGGCAAGGTTGCCTTTTTGGGCGGGCCGTTGCACTTTCTGCCCGAACTCAAAAATCTGTTCATCCAGAATCTTGATCTTGCGGAGGCGCACATTGCGCACCTGCCCCATGCCCAGTGCACAGCCGCCATTGGCGCTGCGCGTTGCGCCATGTCGCTTGAAGAACACGAAACAGATGCCAAACCGCTCGATCTGGCCGATCTTGCCCGGAGCACCAGCAGCCTTTCGCACGCGCCCAAGGTCGCCGCAGAAAAAATTCTCCCTGCCATGTTTGCCGACAGCGCGGAATACGCGCGCTTCTGCCAGCGCCACGCAACAGCCAATGTGCTGCCCTCCGCAGATATCCGGCAGGCCCGGGGACCACTGTTCCTGGGGCTGGATCTCGGTTCAACCACGGTCAAGGCCGTGCTGGTAGACAACAAACAGCGCATTCTTGATTCCTGCTACGCTTCCAACGGCGGCAATCCGTTACAGACCCTGCTGCCCCCGCTGGCAGACATGCTTGAACGCATCCCTGACGGCGCATGGCTTGCCGCATCCGGGGCCACGGGCTACGGAGCGCATCTGGCAGAATCCGCCCTTGGCGTGGATACCGTGCTGGTGGAAACCCTGGCACATTTCAAGGCGGCCACGCGCCTTGTGCCAGAAGTCAGCTATGTCATAGACATAGGCGGCCAGGACATGAAATGCCTCAAGGTGGATAACGGCGTTATCAGCGACGTGAGCCTCAACGAGGCCTGTTCCGCTGGCTGCGGGGCTTTTCTTGAGAGCTTTGCCAAAGGCCTTGGCCTGAGCATGCAGGAGTTTGTGGATATTTCCCTGTACGCCGCGCATCCGGCTGATCTTGGCTCGCGCTGCACGGTTTTTATGAATTCGCGCGTCACGCAGGCCCAGAAAGACGGCTTGCAGATCGCCGACATTGCGGCGGGGCTTTGCTATTCTGTTGTGCGCAATGCGCTGGACAAGGTGCTGCGCATCAAAAATGTGGCAGAGCTGGGCGAACATGTGGTTGTGCAGGGCGGATCTTTCCTCAACGACGCCCTGCTCTGCGCCATGGAGCGCACTTTGGGGCGGCATGTGCACCGCCCTGCGGCTTCCGGCCTCATGGGAGCTTACGGGGCAGCCCTTGAATCTCTGGAAAAGGCGGAATGCGTCAGCGTCCGCTCTTCCATCACTGCCCCGCTTATCCGTGGTTTGGCCATGCGTACGCGCAGCTTTCGCTGCCGCGACTGCGGCAACAACTGCCTGCTCACAGAAACGCGCTTTTCGCACGGTTCGCGTCACATCGCGGGCAACAGGTGCGACAGGTTCAGTGAGGCGCACCGTGGCGCAACCGTCACGGCTCCCAACCTTGTAGCCTGGAAAAACCAGCGCCTGTTCCGCTACGAACCGCTGCCCCTTGAATCCGCGCCGCGCGGCAGGCTGGGCATCCCCAGAGTTCTGAACGTCTACGCGCACTATCCTTTCTGGTTCACCCTCTTTACTTCGCTGGGATTCCGGGTTGAAGTGTCGCCGCCTACCAGCCGCGCCCTGTTTGCGGCGGGCCTGTCGTCCGTGCCCTCCCAAAGCGTATGCTACCCAGCCAAGCTGGCGCATGGTCATGTGCTGGCCCTGATTGAAAGCGGCATCAAGAGCATTTTCTTCCCCTGCATACCGCGCGAGGCGCAGGAATTTGCCGAAATGTGCGATTCCTTCTCCTGCCCGGTGGCCTGCGGCTATCCGCAGGTGGTGCGCGAGAATCTGCCGGAACTCAAGGATGCCGGGGCCGTCATGCACTCGCCCTTTGTAAACCTCACGCACACGGCCTCGCTGGTGCGCAACCTCTGCCGCGAATTCAACCTGCCAAGGGGTGAAGTACGCTCCGCAGTGCGGGCGGCGCGGCACGAGCAGGCGCACTATCTGCGTGAACTGCGCGCCGAGGCGGAACACATCTATGCCGAAATCCTGCGCAACAAGGGCGTTCTGGTGGTTCTGGCCGGCCGCCCCTACCATGCGGACCCGCAGGTGCACCACGGTCTGCCCGACTTCATCGCCTCGCTGGGCGCTGCGGTCATCAGCGAGGACGCCATGCCCCGCAGCTGGACAGGCCACCGAATGTCCTTTCCCCTGCGGGCGCGCAATCAATGGACATACGCCGCCCGTCTCTACCGGGCGGGATTGTGGGCCTGCGAGGCAGACCACGGCACCGCGCGGGTGGAACTCGTGCAACTGACTTCCTTTGGCTGCGGCATAGACGCCATCACTGCCGACCAGATGCGGGAGCTCATGCGCGCCCATGGCAAGCTGTACACCCTCATCAAGATGGACGAGGGCAATGCCCTGGCCTCTGCGCGTATTCGTATCCGCTCGCTGCTGGCAGTGAGCCGCACCAGGGCTGGAGACAGCACAGCAACCGCAGTTTCCCACGCGCCGCCGGTGTTCAACAAACGTGATGCGGCCACGCATACCATTCTTGTACCGCAAATGGCCCCGCTGCATTTTCCGCTCATGACCCAGGCCATCGCGGGCAGCGGACACACCATCCAGTTGCTGCCCACGGTGAACGCAGAAGCCGTGAGTCTGGGGCAGGCTTATGTAAACAACGATGCCTGCTACCCGGCCATCGTGGCTATTGGGCAGCTATTACAGGCTCTGCGCGATGGCGGGCTTGATCCACGCCGCACGGCCCTGCTGCTTTCGCAGACATGCGGCCCCTGCCGGGCCAGCAATTATCCGGCTCTGCTGCGCAGGGCGCTTATGGAATACGGCTACGACCCGGTGCCCGTGCTCACGCTCAATGCCTCGGGGTCAGAGAGCCAGCCAGGCCTGCGGCCTGACCGCGCCCTGCTCTGGCGCATGCTGCTTGGCATGCTTGCCGGCGACATGCTGCAAAGGCTTTCATTATTTACAGGCACCTACGAATGCCATGCAGGGCAAACCGAAGACAGGGTGCAGCACTGGCTGCAAACTCTGATTCCTGTGGTGCGCAAGGGGGATGAAACCGCTCTGCGGCAACTGCTGCCCCGCCTCGTGCAGGATTTTGCCTCCATCCGCACAGCACTGTCCCCCAAGCCACGGGTGGCTGTTGTGGGCGAAATCCTGCTGACCTATCATGCAGACGCCAACAATCACATTGTTGAGCAGATCAGGCAGGAAGGCGGCGAACCCCTCTTGCCGGACTTTGCCAACTTCATGCTCTACTGCCTGCGCGATGCCGTGTACGACTGGCGTTATCAGGGCGGCAGCGCCTGGGCTGCGCTGGGCAATGGACTTGTGATGCGCCGCATTGAAGGTGTGCGCCGCTACATGCGCGGCGCGCTCAACACCTCGCACCTGAGCGCCCACGTCATGCCTGTGGCGCATATTGACGATCTGGCCCGGCTGGGCGAAAGCGTCATGTCCCTTGGCAACAGCGCTGGCGAGGGCTGGCTGCTGCCTGCAGAAATGCTGGAGTTTCTCGAACACGGCACAAACAACATACTCTGCCTGCAACCCTTTGGCTGCCTGCCGAACCACGTGGTGGGGCGCGGCGCGTTCAAGGCCGTTCGCCGTCAGCGCTCCGAGGCCAACATCATGGCGCTTGATTACGACCCCGGCAGCAGCGAGGCCAATCAGCTCAACCGCATACGGCTTTTCATGGCTATCGCCAGAGAGAAGGAAAAGGACAGGGAAGAAGCCGCCCGGCATGCCCGGCACACCTATGCGGGCACAATGGGAAGCGACAGAGCATACTGGCAGCAATAAACCGCAAAAAAACCGCCCGCTGGAATCATCCCGGCGGGCGGTTTTATATTATCTGCACAAAATCACATCATGCCCAGCAAATTATCTGAAGCATAAGGGAACAAAATGCCTGTTCCAGCTACGCTGAAAAAGGCTATTCTTCGCGGGGGGGCAGTTCCCTGCCGCCTTCTTCAAGGCGTTGCAGGAACTTGTCACGGCATTCATAGCTACAGAAACGGTGAACTTTTTCACCGTCGCGCACGGAAATAGAACCGTCAACGGCCACATACGCGCCGCATTCGGGGTCTTTGACCATCTCGCCCGCGGCAACCTTACGCTCCATTTCAGCAGCGCTTTCCTGCTTGCTTTCCTTCTGCTTCTTGTTCAGATCATTGGCAAAAAGGCGATACAGGGCGTAGCCCGCCAAAATCAGAATGAGCCACTTTACCATTTGTTATGCTCCTTAATCCCGTGGCACGGGTCGCGTAAGGCTGGAGTGCAGCCCTTTCAGGCATATTAAAGCCGTGGAAGACAATATCACAGAGGGCGGCACCAGTCACTGAAAAATTCTGTCCCCTTCCACGCGGCAGACTGTACGCGCCAGCCAATCCCTTACGGGCAGACCGTCTACAACGATCAGAGGCGCAATATCAAGCAACGGCCGCATGACAAAAGCCCTCACCGTCAGGCGTGGATGCGGCACAAGGCAATGGGGATCGGTGCTCCGCTCCTGCCCAAAAAGCAGAAGGTCAATATCAATCACGCGCGGCCCAAAACGCAGTACCGGGTCAGGGCTGCGCACCCGCCCAAGCCTGGCCTCTATCTCCAGCAGAGCGTCCACAAGGCTGCAAGGCCGCCAGTTATCGCCGGGAAAAAGCTCAACCGCCTGATTGAGGAACCAGGGTTGCTCCGTATATTCCTGCGGTTCTGTCCGGTAGACGGGGGATACTGCGCTAATGCCCATTTCCGGCAGTGTGGCCAGGGCGTCCAGGGCTGCTGCAAGTTTTTCTGCCGCGATGTCGCAGTTGGAGCCAAGGCTCACGTAGGCCCGCAGTTTTGTTTGATCTGCCATCAGGTTTCCTTCAGATAGGTTCAGCCCGCTTTTTAGCAAGGTTTGCAGCATATCTTTTTTTGCGGAAAGGATAAAGCCCACCGCATGCAACGCATCCGGGCGGTTTTGATTGCAAAAGGCTTGCTCCGTTGCAGTAAGGCGGCTAGCATGGGCGCATGGCACATCCACGCACCAAAGCCCCTGCCCTGGCAACTATTTTACCCCTGTGGCGGGATTTTTTGCTGGCCCAGCGCGGCCTCTCGCCCAATACGGTTGAAGCCTACGGGCAAGATCTTGAGAGTTTTTTTCTGTACCGGCAGGAGCTGGCCCAGGGCGCGGCGGAAGAATCCCTGCCCGACCCCGATGAGCAGGAGATTTTTCTGTATCTTGCCTGGCTGCGCGCGCGGCAGAACACAGGGCGCACCCTTGCACGGCGTCTTTCCGCCCTGCGGGCATTTTTCGCCTTTGCCGTTGATGAAGGCAGGCTGCGTAAAAACCCCGCTGAATTGCTGGAAAACCCCAAATTGCCCCAGCACCTGCCGGAGGTGCTGACAAGGGACGAAATGGAATCCCTGCTTGCCCAGCCAGACCTGCGCGACAAAAGCGGCAAGCGCGACCGTTGCATGCTTGAGCTTCTATACGCCGCAGGCTTACGCGTTTCTGAGCTGTGCACCATGTGCGTGCCGGATCTTGACCTGCAACGCGGCCTTGTGCGCGTGTTTGGCAAGGGTTCCAAAGAAAGGCTGGTGCCCCTGCACGACCTGATGCAGCAAATGCTGGCAGACTATATCAGCGCATGCAGGCCCCTGTTTGCGCCCACGGGCAACCAGCTTTTCGTCAACCGCTCGGGCCGTGCCCTGACGCGCCAGTACGTGTGGAAAATGGTTAAAAAGTATGCGCTTGAGGCGGGCATCCGACGCGCCATTTCGCCGCACACGTTCAGGCATTCCTTTGCCACGCACCTTCTCGAGGGCGGCGCAGACCTGCGCGCCGTGCAGATGCTGCTTGGGCACGCCGACATAAGCGCCACAGAAATTTATACCCATGTGCAGGCCGAACGCCTGCGCGGCATACACCATCAATTCCACCCCCGGAGCCGCCAGTGATCCCTGCGCCGGAAACGACCCCACAGGCGGCATCCGCCCAAACCGCAACTGATCAGACTGCCTCCGTACAGGCAGCGTCCGCTTCCGCGGCCTCAGCGTTGCAGCATACAGCCGGGACAACGCTCATCACCTGCCACGCCAATGCGGATTTTGACGCCTTTGCAGCCATGCTGGCGGCACGATTCCTTTACACACCGCATGTGCTGCTCTTTCCCGGCACGCAGGAGCGCGGCCTGCAAAAGCTCATTGCCGGGCTGGACACGGCGGCGCTGGGCATTGTGGAAACTTCGGCAATCCCGTGGGATTTCATAACCCGCCTTGTGGTTGTGGATACCCGTCAGCGTGGCCGCATTAGCCATGTGGCCCAATTGCTCGACCGTGATGACGTGACCGTGGAACTGTGGGATCACCACCCGGATTCTACGGACGACATCACAAGTCCGCATATGCACATGGCACACATAGGCTCTGTCACAAGCCTCATTGTGCAGGCCATTTCGGAGCGTGGCCTCAGCCTCAGCGCGGACGATGCCACCCTGCTGGGTCTTGGCATTTATGGCGACACCGGCTCTTTCACCTACTCTTCAACCACGCAGGCCGATTTTATGGCGGCGGCATGGCTGCTCGGGCAGGGCATGGATGTGAACCGCATTGATGCTCTGGCGGCCCACGAACTCACAAGCCTGCACATACAGGCCCTGAACAGCCTGCTGGAGTCCACCCAGACGTACAACATCAACAATGTTCAGGTAACGCTTTCAGAAGCCGCCATGGAACATTATCTGGGTGATTTCGCCTATCTGGCCCACCGACTCATGGAAATGGAAAGATTCCCGGTGCTGTTTGCCATCGGGCTTATGGACGACCGCATTCAGGTGGTGGCCCGCAGCCGCAACGAGGCCATCAACGTAGGCGACATCTGCGCGGCCCTTGGCGGCGGCGGCCATGCCTACGCGGCTTCGGCCTCCGTGCGCTCCATGACGGTGCATGAAGTGCGCGATATGATTCTGCGCCACCTCTACGCTCAGGCCTACCCAGATAAAACAGCGCGCGAATACATGTCTTCGCCAGCCGTGGGCATTGAGGCCACTGCCACCATTCATGAGGCAGATGAACTCATGCTCCACTTCGGGCTCAAGGCCGTACCGGTCTTCATGCCCGATACCCGCCAGTGCATCGGCCTGCTGGATGCCCTCACGGCCTCGCGGGCCAGCGCCCACGGCCTTGGCGCATCCACGGTTGAAGACTACATGAGCCGCAGAATCACCACACTGCCGCCAGACGCAACGCTCAAGGATCTGACCACCACCATCGTGGGAGGCCGCCAGCGCCTTGTGCCCATTGTGGAAGACGACAAGGTTATCGGCGTGGTCACGCGCACAGACCTTATCAATGTTTTTGCGCAGGAGCCGGGTCATATGCCGGAACCGCGCACCACCAGCGGCAAGGAACGCAACCTTGGCAAGCTCATACAGGACAGACTGCCCCTTGCCAGCCGCAACATGCTGCACCTTGCGGGCAGGCTGGGGAGGGAGCTAGGGCTGCCGGTATATGCCGTGGGCGGCTTTGTGCGCGATCTTCTGCTCCAACGCCCCAACCAGGATATTGATCTGGTGGTGGAGGGCAACGGCATAGCCCTTGCGCGGGCACTGGCAAAAGAACTCAACGGGCGAGTGCGCGAACACCAGAAATTCCTCACCTCTGTGGTCATTTACACCGATGCCGCAGGGGCCGAAGCCCGCATCGACGTAGCCACGGCGCGCCTTGAATATTATGAATACCCTGCGGCCTTGCCCACGGTTGAGCTTTCGTCCATCAAGATGGATCTGTTCCGCCGCGATTTTTCCATCAACGCTCTGGCTGTACGGCTTGATTGCGAGCCGTTCGGCCAGTTGGTGGATTTTTTCGGCGGCCAGCGCGACATCAAGGAGCGCGTCATCAGGGTGCTGCACACCCTGAGCTTTGTGGAAGACCCCACCCGCTGCCTCAGAGCTGTGCGCTTTGAGCAGCGCTATAACTTCCACATCGGGGCAGGTACGGAAAAGCTCATCAAGAACGCCCTCAAGCTCAAGCTCATGGACAAGCTCTCGGGCTTTCGGCTGTTCCACGAGTTCCAGCATATCTGCGATGAGGAAGACCCTTCGGCCTGCATTGCGCGTCTTGACCAGCTCGGCGTACTTGAGGCGGTTTCTCCCCTGCTGTCGCTCAATCCCACGCGCAAAAACCTGCTGCTGCGGCTTCAGGAGACGCTCACGTGGTACAGGCTGCTGTATTTTGAAGAGGCTGCCCAACCATGGCTGGCCTTCTTTCTGGCCCTCAACCACAACATGAGCTATGCCGATACGGCAAATCACTATCAGCGCATGGGCCTGCCCGAACCCCGACGGGCCGACATTTTGCGCCAGCGCGAGCACATGCGCGTGGTGCGCGGCAAGCTGGAGCCGTGGCAAAAAGACCATGAGGCAGGCAAGGAGAGCATCAGCACCCTGTGCGCCCTGCTGCGGCCCCTTTCGCTCGAATGCCTGCTCTACCTCATGGCAGACACAAGCAATGCCGCCTTGCAAAAAAACCTTTCGCGCTACATTACCCAGTGGCGCAAAGAAAAGACGGATGTGAGCGGCGAAGACCTGCGCATCATGGGGCTGGAACCCGGCCCCGCCTTTGGGCGCATTCTGGACGCCGTGCTTGCAGCCAAGCTTGACGGCACGGCCGCAACGCCAGAGCAGCAGATGGATCTGGCGCGCAGCCTCGTGTGCAGTATCGCCGCAAAATCCGGCAATGGGAATGAAGAACAAACCAGTCGGAATTCTTCACTTGCCCAGCGTTTATAAGAGGTGTATAGAAACCAACTATGAAACAACTATGGGCTCCATGGCGCATTGAGTACATTCTTGGCCCCAAGCCAGACTCCTGCGTGTTCTGCCTCCCCGAGCATACGGCGGATGACGAGCAGCGCCTTGTACTGCACAGAGGCCGGATGGCCTTTGTCATCATGAACAAATTCCCGTATAATAACGGGCATATCATGGTGTGCCCATATCGGCACGTTATGCTGCTGGCTGACCTCAAGCCGGAAGAAACCCATGAAATCATGGATCTTTTACAGCAGTGTACTGTAATCTTAAAGCAGCACTTTAACTGTGAAGGCATCAATATCGGCCTGAACCAGGGGCAGGCAGCGGGCGCGGGCATTCGCGAACATCTGCATTTTCACCTGGTGCCGCGCTGGACGGGCGACTCTTCATTCATGGCAGTGTTTGACGAAGTGCGCACCATGCCCGAACACTTGAGCCGCACCTATGCGGCACTGAAACCGTATTTCACGAATGGCGCGGCCAATGGCAAGCAAGACCGCGCCGCTTCCACGCCCGGGCAGGAAGGTTGCGGCTCGTAAGGGCTGCATGACCTTGTGGCGGGGATTGTCTTTTTCGCAGGGGGCGACAAAGACCGGCTGGAGAGCGCGATGCTGTGCCCTCTTGGGCGATGCGGCATTCTCAAAAAGCCCGTGAAGTTTTTTTGAGATAGCTTTATTTAGCCTGAGGAGTATGTCTATGCGGTATATTAAAGTATTTTTGCTCGCCATCCTCTTTTTCCTCGCTCTTGTGTTCTTTTTTCAGAACCAGGGCGCGCTCTCCCAGAGCATGGTGCTCACGCTCAACCTGTTCTTTATTCCCGCCATGTCTTCCATCGCCCTGCCCTTCTACTTTCTGGTCATCGCGGCCTTCGCCTGTGGCGCCTTGATGACTCTGGGCTTTCTGGTGTGGGACAAGGTCAATCTGACCGCCCGCCTGATGAAGCAGAAATGGCAGATCAGCAGCCTTGAGCGCGAACTTGAAAAAACCAAGAAAAAGCTTGGCGCAGACACAGCCCGCGCGCAGTTCTTCAGCAAGAACGGCAAGGCCGACGCCCAGCCCGCGCCTGTGGCCCCCGTTGCCGCAACTGCTGCTGCCACCGAAGAATCACTGGTTCCGGATCCTGACAAGCAGCACTAGACGTTTCGCAATCCGCTTTGTGGCGCTGTTCGGCTGAGGGTCTGGGCAGCGCCACAATTTTTTTATGGTTGCGGTAATCCGCAACCGTCACCGTCACCCCAAGAATTACTATGTCTGAAGCCCCCGCAAAACTGACCCCCATGTTTGAGCAGTACATGGGCATCAAGGCCGAACACCCCGATGCCCTGCTGTTTTACCGCATGGGCGACTTTTATGAACTGTTTCTTGAAGACGCCAAGGTTGCGGCCCGCGAGCTTCAGATTGCCCTCACCAGCCGCAGCAGGGATGCAGAAAACCCCATCCCCATGTGCGGCGTACCGTGGCATGCGGTGGAGGGCTACGTGGCCCAGCTCATCGACAAGGGCTATCACGTTGCCATCTGCGACCAGACAGAAGACCCAAAAGCCGCCAAGGGGCTGGTCAAGCGGGCCGTTACGCGTGTTATCACGCCCGGCACCGTGCTGGAAGACGCCAACCTCGCCAGCAAGAGCCATAACTTTTTGGGGGCGCTGTGCCCTTCCGCCTCCGGTGGAGCTGGCGGCCTTGCCTGGGCGGATATTTCCACGGGCCAGTGGTCTGGCGTTGAGTTCAAGCGCGAAGCCGAACTCTGGCAGTGGGTGCAAAAACTTGCCCCGCGCGAACTGCTGGTGCCGGAAGGGGTCGAGCCGCCCCAACGGTGCATTCTGGAAGGTATAAGGCTTGTGCGCATGCCCGCGCCCCAGTTTGACCTCAAACGCGCCACAGAGCGCGTTGTGGCCGCTCAGGGCGTGCGCGAGGCTGGCGCTCTTGGACTGGAAGGCAAGCCGGAGCTCATGCGTGCCTGCGGCGCGCTGCTGGTCTATCTGAGCCAGACGCAGATGCGCAACCCCGACCACCTCATGCCCTTTGCTCCGCTTGATCTTGGCCGCCGCCTGCTCATTGACGATGTGACCGAGCGTAACCTTGAAATTTTTTTCCGCCTCAATGGCCGCAAGGGCAAAGGCACCCTGCGCCATGTGCTGGACGACACCATGACTCCCATGGGCGGCAGGCTGCTTGAAGACATGCTGCGCCACCCCTGGCGAGAGCTTGGCCCCATCACCCGCGTTCAGGACGCTGTGGCCTTTTTTCATGCGGACGATGTCCGCCGCGCCGCACTGCGCGAAGCTTTGAAAAATGTCTACGACCTGGAGCGGCTCTCCACGCGCATCAGCCTGAATCAGGGCGCGCCGCGCGATTTTATTGCCCTGCGTAACAGCCTTGCGGCCCTGCCGGACGTGTATGCCGCCCTGCAAGGGGCTGGAACGCCTTTCGGGGCGAATTCTGACACAACTTCCGCTCCTGCGGGTCAGATGCCCAAGAGCGTTGCCGATGTGGTCAAGTCGTGGGACAACATGCAGGACTGCGCGGCCCTGCTGCAAAGCGCCCTGGTGGACAGCCCTCCTGCGGTCATTACCGAGGGCGGCCTGTTCAAAACCGGCTATAATGTGGAACTTGACCGCCTGCTTGATCTGGCGGAACACGGCGAACAGAAGCTCCAGAACATGCTGGCCGAGGAACAGGAAAAAACGGGCATCAGCAAGCTCAAGCTGGGCTTTAACCGTGTGTTCGGCTATTATTACGAGCTCACGCGCGCGGCTCACAGCGGCCCTGCGCCCTTCCATTTTATTCGCCGCCAGAGCCTTGCCAATGCCGAGCGCTTCACCACTGTGGAGCTGAAAGAGCTTGAAGAAGAGCTTCTGTCTGCCGCAGACAAGCGCAAGACGCTGGAGTACTCGCTGTTTCAGGATCTGCGCACCCACATGGCCGCCCAGCGCGAACGCATCATTCACGCGGCGGATATGGTTGCCCAGCTCGACTACTGGCAGAGCCTCGCGCAGGTGGGCCGCGCCAACAACTGGTGCAGGCCGGAGCTTGACGCGGAGGCCAATCTGGACATCCGCGAGGGGCGGCACCCTGTGGTTGAAGCCATGCTTGGCCGCGCCAACTTTGTACCCAACGATTTTCGCCTTGATGCCGGACGCCGCCTATGCCTGCTCACAGGCCCCAACATGGCCGGTAAATCCACCGTGCTGCGGCAAGTTGCCATCATCAGCCTTCTGGCGCAGATGGGTTCCATGGTTCCTGCCAGCGCCGCCCGCCTCGGGCTGGTAGACCGCCTGTTTTCGCGCGTGGGCGCATCAGACAATCTCGCGCAGGGTCAGAGCACCTTTATGGTGGAAATGATGGAAACGGCCCGCATTCTGCGTCAGGCCACCCGCCGCAGCCTTGTGATTCTGGACGAAATTGGCCGGGGCACCAGCACCTATGACGGCGTAGCCCTGGCCTGGGCTGTGGTGGAAGACCTTGCTAAGCGGGCTGGCGGCGACCTGCGCACCCTCTTTGCCACCCACTACCACGAGCTGACCGCCCTGGAAGGCCGCATTGCAGGTGTGTTCACCATGAACATCGCCATCCGCGAATACAACAACGATATTCTCTTTCTGCACAAGCTTGTCCCCGGCCCTTCAGACCGCAGCTACGGCGTGGAGGTGGCCCGCCTTGCGGGTGTGCCCAGCCCCGTGGTGCAGCGGGCCAGAGCCATCTTGCAGGGGCTTGAACGCGGGCGCGACAACGCCAGAAAAACCGTGGTTTCTGCGGTATCCCTGCCGGGCCTGAGCCTGCCTGAGCCAGCAAAAAAAGAGCCGGAGCTGCCGGAAATTGCCGCTGCGCCGCCGCGCTCGGAACACCCGCTTGTGCTGCTGCTGCGCGAGCTGAATCCTGACGAACTCAGCCCGCTGGACGCCCTGCGGCTGCTCATGGAATGGAAAAAACTGTGGAGCGACAGCCCGGAATCTGCCCCGCAAACAGACGCCCTGCCGCCGGACGAGGATAGTCATGAGTGACGCCAATCCCTGGTCTGTCATCCAGCTTGTGGCGGAACGCCGCATTGAGGAAGCCCTGTCGCAAGGGGCCTTTGACAATCTGCCCGGCGCTGGCAAACCCCTTGAGATTGAAGACCTGAGCCATGTGCCGGAAGACATGCGCATGGCCTACAAAATATTGCGCAATGCTGGCTGCCTGCCGCCCGAGCTTGAGGAGCGCAAGGAATTGAACAGGCTTGTTGATCTGCTGGAACGGTGCGAAGACGAGCAGGAACGCGTGCGCCAGATGCAAAGGGTGCGCTTTATGGTCACCCGGGCCAAAATGCGCTTTCAGCGCCCCATGCAGATTGAGCAGGACGACCCCTATTACGACCGCCTGCTGGACAGATTGTCCGCCAATCCGCGCAAGGCGGACTGACGGCTGTGACAGGTGTAACGCCGAACACAGGAGCTACCCAGTCAATTCACTATAATTATCCGATTTTACATACTTATAACTTTTAGAATGATTTAATGCGCCTTGTTATAAAAGGCACAATCTCCATAAATCGCGGGCTCAGCCCAATTCGTTCCAAGTCCTCCATAACTTTTGTTATGGAGGACTTTTTATTGTGTGATGATAAAAATAAAAAAACATTATATATTGAACTATTACATAGAGGCAATCACTCTGGCATCAAAACTGCTTTCTCTCCCGTTATCTGTCACGCGCTGCATGTAAGGCGGTAGTGCCAAAGCACTATCGTGCAGTTCAGCCATGTATGGCTGAGCAGTCATATCATGAAACAAAATAACGAAAATGGGAGATTTCATGCTGACACTGCAACTTTGTGTCATTCTGGCCTGTCTGCTGTTGGGAACACGATATGGCGGCATGGGGCTGGGCCTCATCAGCGGCATTGGTTTGTTCATTCTCTGTTTTGTCTTCAACGTGCAGCCGGGCAAACCGCCCGTTGATGTCATTCTTACGATTCTGGCCGTTATCGGTTGCGCGGCCACACTGCAAACGGCGGGGGGACTGGATGTGCTCATGCGGGTGGCTGAACGCCTGCTTCGCAAACACCCGGAACACATCACTCTGCTGGCTCCCATCACCACATGGTTTCTTACGCTGCTGTGCGGTACCGGCCACGTGGCGTACACCATGTTTCCCATTATCTATGACATCGCCATCAACAAGGGCATCCGCCCTGAAAGGCCTATGGCTGTCGCTTCTGTTTCGGCGCAGATCGGCATCTGCGCATCACCCGTCTCTGTTGCTGTTGTTTCAATGGTTTCCATGCTCGGGCAAGCCCACGGTGTGGGAACTGCCATAAGCATTGTCACGTTGTTGGCCATTTCCATTCCGTCCACCTTCGTGGGCGTACTGTGCGCTGGTTTGTGGTCCATGCACCGTGGCAAAGACCTGGACAAGGATCCGGAATTTCAGAAGCGTCTGGCCGACCCGGAAACCAAGTCCTACATATACGGCGGCGGCAGCACCCTGCTGGACAAGGTATTTCCCCCAGAAGCATACCGCGCCGTGTGGTTCTTTTTTGCCGCAATAGCCGCCGTGGTGATACTTGGCGCTTTTGCTGACCTGCGCCCCTCTTTCGGCCCGCCGAACAAGCTCGCGCCTCTTTCCATGAACATTGTCATTCAGATGATCATGCTCATTGCTGGCGCGTGCATCCTTATGTTCTGCAAGGTCAAGCAGCAGGCCATATCGAGCAGTGCGGTCTTCAAGGCTGGCATGGTCGCCATCTTTTCCGTTTTTGGCGTGGCCTGGATGACTGACAGCTTTTTCCATGCCCACCTTGTATTCATCAAGACGGAACTGGCAAGCGTGGTGACATCCTATCCCTGGACGTACGCTCTTGTGCTTGTGTTTGTCTCCAAGCTTGTGAACAGCCAGGCAGCCGCTCTGGCGGCGGTTGTTCCCCTTGGCCTCAGCCTCGGCCTTGAACCCAAGCTGCTGCTGGCCTTCATGCCCATGTGTTACGGCTACTTTATCCTGCCCACCTATCCCAGCGATCTGGCCTGCATCAATTTTGACAGATCAGGCACCACGTGCATCGGCAAGTTCATCATCAATCACAGTTTCATTATCCCTGGTGCCATAGGCATTACCGTGGGCACGCTTGTAAGCTACGCCCTGGTCATGACCTTCCTGTAACCACGGTACAAGACAGGGATATCAGGAGAAATTATGAGTCAGGCTTTGTACAATGCCGGGGAATCGCCGCACACCAGATCTGAATCGCGGCTGGATTTTTTTCAGGCGATATCAGGCGTGCTGCTCATCGCCTTTCTTTGGGCGCATCTGCTTATGGTGGGCAGCGTTATCATAAGCCCTTCTGCCATGAATGCTCTTGGCTGGTTTCTTGAAGCCACCTGCATGGCCCAAATCGGCGGCCCAATCATCTTCATGCTCATGGTGGCGCATTTTGTGATCGCCGCCCGCAAGATGCCTTTCGCCGCCGGGGAATGGAGTCTTTTCTGGAACCATGCCGTGCGACTGCGGCACAAGGACACCTGGATGTGGATTGTGCAGGTTGCGACGGCTCTGGTTATTCTGATTATGGGCAGCATCCACATGTACACCATCCTCACCCATTTGCCCATTGACGCGGCCACGAGCGCAGCGCGGGTGCGCGGCGGCTGGCTGCCGTTTTATCTGCTGCTGCTGCCTCTGGCCGAGCTCCATGTGGGCATCGGTTTTTACCGCCTTGGCGTGAAGTACGGTTTTATAACCAGAAGCACGCGCTCCCGCTGGCAACGCGGCGAGTATATGATGATGGGCGGTTTTGTGGCCATTGGCCTTATGACCCTGCTGCGCCTCTGGCTGCTGGCCGGATAGGAGGACTTACGTGCGAGTTTTTCAAACTGATCTGCTCTGCATAGGTGCCGGACTCGCCGGCGAACGCGTTGCCGTGGAAGCGGCCCAGGCCGGATTTGACGTTATTTGTCTGTCCCTTGTTCCTCCACGCCGTTCGCATTCATCGGCGGCGCAGGGGGGCATGCAGGCGGCCCTCGGCAACTCCATCATGGGCGAGGGCGACAGCCCCGACGTGCATTTTATGGATACCGTAAAAGGTTCCGACTGGGGCTGCGACCAGGAAGTGGCCCGCATTTTTGCGGACACCGCGCCCATAGCCATGCGCGAGATGGCCTATCTTGGTGTGCCCTGGAATCGAGTGGAACCTGGCGAACATACCTACTTTAAGGGGGGCAAGCCCTTTCAGGCCAAGGAAAAAGCCCAAAACGAGGGCCTCATCCATGCCCGCGCCTTTGGCGGAACAGCCAAATGGCGCACCTGCTATACCGCGGACGGTACGGGGCATTCCGTACTCTTCACCCTGGATAACCGCCTGCTGCAACTGGGTGTGGACGTGCACGACCGCATGCAGGCCGAAGCGCTCATCCATGACGGGCAGACCTGCCAGGGTTGCGTTGCCCGCTGCCTGCGCACAGGTGAGCTGGTTGCCTACCTGGCGCGCGCAACGCTTATTGCCACTGGCGGATATGGACGCATTTATCGCGCCACAACCAATGCCGTCATCTGTGATGGTGGAGGACAGATAGCCGCTCTGGAAACCGGACTGGTGCCCATGGGCAACATGGAGGCCGTGCAGTTCCATCCCACGGGCACAGTGCCCACCGACATCCTTGTTACCGAAGGCTGCCGGGGTGACGGCGGAACCCTGCTTGACGTCAACGGCTATCGTTTCATGCCCGACTACGAGCCGGAAAAAGCAGAGCTGGCCTCCCGCGATGTGGTTTCCCGGCGCATGACCGAGCATATGCGCAAGGGGCTTGGCGTAAAAAGCCCGTATGGCGACCACCTGTGGCTGGATATCCGTCATCTGGGTGAAAAGCACATCACCACCAATCTGCGTGAAGTGTATGAAATCGCGACCAACTTCCTTGGCGTGGATCCCATACACCAGCCCATTCCCGTGCGCCCGACCCAGCACTACAGCATGGGCGGCGTACGCACCAACAAGGACGGTGCGGCCTATGGTCTGAAAGGCCTCTACGCCGCGGGCGAGGCCGCCTGTTGGGACATGCACGGCTTTAACCGCCTGGGGGGCAACTCCTTGTCCGAAACAATTGTTGCGGGCCGTGTCGTGGGCGCAAAAATTGTGGAATTTCTTCAGGGACACGATTCCCTGTTTTCCACAGCCGCCATGCGTGATGCGGAAAATCTGGTCAAAAGCCGCATAGAGGCCCTGTGCCGTGGCGGTAGTGAAAACTGCTTTACGCTGCGCAATGCCATGCAGGACGTCATGATGGAGCATGTGGGCATTTTCCGTAACGGCCCGGATCTGGAGGAAGGCGTGGAAAAACTCCAGGCTCTGCTTGAGCGCAGTAAAAATATCGGGCTCAACGGTTCATCCGGCAGTGCGTTCAGTCCTGAAATTTCCACCGCCCTGCGCATGCCCGGCATGATCAAACTTGCGCTGTGCACTGCCTATGGGGCGCTCATGCGCACCGAAAGCCGCGGAGCGCACACGCGGGAAGACTTCCCCGAGCGTAATGACCAGCAGTGGCTCAACCGCACTCTGGCCCACTGGAAAGAAGGCGATACCTTGCCGACACTCAGCTATGAATCGGCAACTCCGTGGTATGAAATTCCCCCGGGTGAACGCGGTTACGGCGGTGGCAAAATCATTGCCGCCGAGATTTCTCCCAGCATGATCAAGAAGCAAGGAGCATAGGCATGGCACGCACCCTTCATCTGGAGATATTCCGGCATAATCCCTCTGACCCGGAATCAAAGCCGCGCATGCAGCACTTTGAGCTGGAAGAAACCGCGAGCATGACGCTCTTTCTGGTACTTTCGCAGATCCGTGAAACCATGGACGCTACGCTCCAGTTTGATTTCTGCTGCCGGGCGGGCATTTGCGGCTCATGCGCCATGGTCATTAACGGTCGGCCTGGTCTTGCCTGCCACACGCGCACTTCCGACCTGCCGGACCATATCACCCTGCACCCACTGCCGGTGTTCAAATTGCTGGGCGACCTTTCAGTGGACACGGGCACATGGTTCAGAAAGGTAGGGCAGAAGATCGAGTCATGGGTTCATACCAGCAAACCCTTTGAGCCTTATGCCCCGGAAGATCGCATGACCAACACGCTCGCCAATGAAATCTTTGAGCTTGACCGCTGCGTTGAATGCGGCTGCTGCGTGGCGGCATGCGGTACGGCCCTTATGCGCAGCGACTTCATCGGGGCTACAAGTATCAACCGTCTGGCGCGGTTTTATATAGACCCACGCGATGAGCGCACAAGCGATAGTTTTTATGAACTGATTGGAGACGATTCCGGCGTTTTTGGTTGCATGGGCCTGCTGGCCTGCGAAGATGTCTGCCCCAAGAAGATACCGCTTCAGGATCAGCTCGGCATCATGCGGCGCATGGCCACGCTGGAATCCGTACGCGGCATTTTGCCCAGCGCAATCCGCAAAAAGTTTTTAGGTTGCAAAGAAAATTGTATTTGCTGAAATTGTATAGAATATGAAAATAGTTGAAATACACCATTGGAGGCCAGGAACAAAACTATTGCCTGTTTTGTTGTAGCCCTCACAGAAGGGGGCAAGCCATACTGCCCCCTTCTGTAAAATGGCTTTTTTCAGCGGCTATACGCGTTGTTCCACACTGCGCGCATGCAGCGATTTGTATTCTGTGCCATGCATGCAGCATGGAATACGTTAATGAGTTGACGCTTTAAAAAAAACACGGCAGGAATAACCATGGTTGCACTATTGGTACGCATTCTTCTGGCGCTCCTGCTTCTTCCTGCTGCTGTTTCAAACACCGCGGCAGTGGAATATAGTGAAAATGATACATCCGCAGATCCCCCCGGGGTTCTGCGCTCCTTGCTTGTTGGTGGTGACCGTGACTACCCGCCCTATGAATTCCTCGACAAAAGCGGCAAGCCCGCCGGATTCAATGTTGACCTGACCCGTGCGGTCGCAGAAACAATGGGTATGCAGGTTGAGTTCCGCCTCGGCGGCTGGTCTTCTGAACTGGCAGCTCTCAAACGGGGAGATCTGGACATGCTTCAGGGGATGACCTCTTCCGAAGATCGTTCCAGGTATTTGGATTTCGTTCCGCATACCATTGTCAACCATGCCATCTTTGCGCGCAGGGACACTCCTCCGGTTTCTTCACTCGATGAGCTTGAGGGAAAAAAAGTTATAGTCCATCGAGCTGGCTACATGAATGAGGTGTTGGCCTCCAAAGGGTTTGCACAGGATCTGATTCTTACAGACACCCCTGCCGACGGGCTGCGTCTGTTGGCCTCTGGCCAGGGCGAATACGCCGTAGTGGCTGTTTTGCCTGGCAATTACATTATCCGGGAAAACAAACTGCACAACCTTTACGTTGTGGTCAGTTCTGTGGCGTCGGTGCGCTATGGGTACGCAGCGCTTAAGGGCAATGAAATGCTCATGTCCCGTCTGAGCGAAGGATTGGCCATCCTGCGTGAAACCGGGCGCTATCAGACGATTCACGACAAATGGCTGGGAGTGCTGGAGACCGGGAAAGTTCGGTGGGAGACAGTGGCCCTGTATGCCGGGGCGATTATTGTGCCCCTGCTGATAGTGCTTGGTGGTGTGGTGCTGTGGACGCATATTCTGCGCAAGCAGGTGGCGCAGCGTACCCGCTCGCTGAGCATGGCGCTTGATGAACTTTCGCGTAACCAGCGCCAACTGGTGCAGGCCGATAAAATGGCGGCATTGGGCATACTTGTGTCTGGTGTTGCCCATGAAATAAATAATCCCAATGGACTGATCCTTCTTAATATTCCAATTCTTCGCAGAGTATTGGCCGATGTGACGCGCATGCTTGATGAACTGCGTGAGCGCGAAGGATCGTTTACACTGGGCGGCATTTCTTATGAGCGCATGCGCAACGAACTGCCCATGATGCTCGACGAAATGCAGGAAGGCGCGTTGCGGATAAAGCGCATTGTTAATGATCTTAAAGATTTCGCACGGCGTGAAGAAGGGGTGGGGAAGTCCCTCATCGACATAAACGATGCCTCGCGCAAGGCCGTGCGCCTTGTTGAATCCACCATCCGCAAGCACACCGACCACTTTTCCGCCAGTTACGAGGACGATTTGCCCTTTGTGTGGGGCAGCTCGCAACGCATAGAGCAGGTTGTGGTCAATCTGGTGCTCAATGCCTGTCAGGCCCTGCCGGACAAGTCGCGGGCGATTGCCATAACCACGCACTACGACCCGGTAAAGGCTGTTGTTGATTTGTGCGTGCGGGATGAGGGAACAGGCATCAATCCTGAACAGCTGCAGCATCTGACGGACCCTTTTTTTACCACCAAGCGTGAAACCGGGGGCACAGGGCTGGGGCTGTCCGTCTCCGCGGGCATTCTGAAAGAACACGGCGGTACGCTGACTTTTGAATCATGCCCGGGGTGCTGGACCAAAGCCTCACTGACAATTCCTGCGGCCAAGGAGAACTGCGACCAATGAACTCTGCCCTTAATCCGGATTTCGGTATTCTCATAGTGGATGACGAGCCCGCATGGTTGCGGGCCCTTTCGCTGACGCTGGAGTCATCGGCAGGCATCACAAATGTCTTTTTGTGTGATGACAGCCGCAAGGCCTTGCCGCTGCTAAGCAAGGGCAATATTGGCCTCGTGATTCTTGACCTGACCATGCCCCATATTTCCGGCGAGGAGATTTTGGCCTCCATTGCCGAGCAGTTTCCTGAAACTGCCTGTATCATCATCAGCGGGGTCAGCCAGCTGGACACTGCCGTGCGCTGCATGAAGCTTGGCGCGTTTGACTACTACATCAAGACCGATGAGGAAGACCGCATTGTGGGCGGCGTGCAGCGCGCCATACGGATGCTAGAACTGCGCAGGGAAAATCTTGAAGTAAAAAGCAGGCTCGTAGCGGGAGGGGCACAGCACCCTGAAGCCTTTGCCTCCATTATCACCCGTT
This sequence comes from uncultured Desulfovibrio sp., assembly GCF_902477725.1. Lineage (NCBI taxonomy): Bacteria > Pseudomonadati > Thermodesulfobacteriota > Desulfovibrionia > Desulfovibrionales > Desulfovibrionaceae > Desulfovibrio > uncultured Desulfovibrio sp. Next base: position 174,397 of record NZ_CABSIF010000008.1, read on the forward strand.
CATGGGCAATGCACGGCGTTTTCGCCTACATTGAAGCTGTCGCCAAAAGCCCCCAGCCCCTGCTTGTGACTGGTGAATCTGGCGTCGGGAAGGAAAACCTGGTTGCGGCGGCCCATGCCATCAGCGGGCGTGACGGTCCATTGGTGGCTGTTAATGTTGCCGGGCTTGATGATGCCGTTTTTGCCGATACGCTTTTTGGGCATGTGCGCGGCGCGTACACCGGAGCGGCTACACCGCGTAAAGGCATGATAGAAGAGGCCGCCGGGGGTACGCTCTTTCTTGACGAAATAGGCGACCTTTCCCTGTCCTCGCAGGTGAAGCTTTTGCGGTTGCTCCAGGAAGGCGAATATTATCCCTTGGGCGCGGATCAGCCTAAACGTCTGCACGCCCGCATCATTGTGGCCACGCACCGTGATTTGGCTGTAGACGAGACAGAGGGACGTTTTCGGCGCGATCTGTACTTTCGCTTGCGCACCCACCATGTGCATATTCCGCCACTGCGCGAACGCGCTGAAGACATCGGCCTTTTGATGCGGCATTTTCTTGCAGAAGCAGCCAGAACCATGGGCAAAACTGCGCCTGACATTCCTTCAGGTCTGGAAGAATATCTGTCGGCATATGCCTTCCCCGGAAATGTACGCGAGCTACGGGCCATGATTTATGATGCAGTAAGCCTCAGCAACGGCCCGGAATTGTCTACCATCGGCATTCAGGCCATTGTCGGATGCAACTCTTCACACTTGGCATCCCTTGAGGCCACAGGTAATCCCTTTGCCGTGTGCGAGCATTTGCCCAGCCTTGCCGAGGCGGACAAGCTGCTGATTTCCGAAGCAATGCTCAGGGCTGGGGGAAATCAGACCATGGCCGCTCGCTTATTGGGCATCTCTCAGCCTGCTCTTTCCAAAAGACTCAAATCATCTCGGGAAGTTGCTGACCAGAGCTGACAATCTGCAGTTTTCTGGCTGCGTGACGTATAACTTTTAGAATGCTCCAATGCAGCTTGTTATAAAAGACACAAGCAAACGGGGCTGCGGGTTCTCTCTTACTGTTCCATCTCCGCCATAACTTACGTTATGGCGGAGATTTTTTTATAGGGGTTGGATGTTTTAAAAAGTATTACATTTAAGATTGTTACAAAAAAATTGGACTATGGCATCAAACATGCTTTTCCACATTATCAATCTTGCGCTGCATATATCGGTAATGCAGGACGCTTTTGCATCATTCGCCCTGCATGATTGGGATGTTACTCGGCCCCGGTGAGCAACAAAAACAATGGAACGGAAAAAAGCATCGGCGAGTTAAGCAGGAATCCTGATTTCCCAAGGTGATTATGCGTACTCGTGCAGCTACCTTTTGCTGATAACCTTTTTGCAACCTTAACGGAGCGCGAAAACAATATGCGAACTATACCAAGACAAATGATAGTGGACACTGTGGCTTCCATGTGCATGGCGGCAGGTCGCTATTTGCCAGATGACGTTCTGGATGCACTGGCAAAGGCCGAAAAGAGCGAATCCCTGGAATCCGCCAGGGGAATTCTGGCGCAACTGGTGGACAATGCGGCCCTCTCCTCCAAAACAGGTTTGCCCCTCTGCCAGGACTGCGGCCTTGGCGTGTTTTTTGTTGAAGCAGGGGAAGACGTGCGTGTGGAGGGCGGCACCCTGCGCGAAGCAATCAACGCAGGCATGGTACAGGGATACAAGGACGGCTTTTTGCGCAAATCCACGTGCGACCCCTTTACCCGTCAGAATGTGGGCGACAACTCCCCTGCCATTATCCATTTTGACCTTGTTCCCGGTGACAAAATCAAGATCACCATGATGGCCAAGGGGGGCGGTTCCGAGAATATGTCGCGCGTCACCATGCTGGCTCCGGCGCAAGGGTGGAAAGGCATTCGCGAATTTGTCATCCGGCGCGTTGCGGAATCTGGTTCCAATCCGTGCCCGCCTATTCTGGTGGGCGTGGGCATTGGTGGAAACTTTGAGCTGGCCGCTATCAACGCCAAAAAGGCTCTCATGCGAGAAGTGGATGATGTTCACCCTGATCCCAAGGTCGCCGGAATGGAAGCCGATTTGCTGCAATCCATAAACCGCCTGGGCATCGGCCCCATGGGGCTTGGCGGCGATACCACCTGCCTTGGGGTCAAAATATCTGTCGTTCCCTGTCATCTGGCCAGCCTGCCTCTTGCCGTAAACATTCAGTGCCACAGCTCTCGCCACAAGGAGGTTACGCTCTAATGTCCGAACATTATTTGACCACTCCGCTTTCTGATGAAGCAGTGGAACAGTTGCGTATTGGCGATACCGTGTATTTGACAGGCGTCATCTATACGGGGCGCGATGCCGCTCACAAGCGCCTTGTGGAAGCTCTGGACGCAGGGCACCCCCTGCCCTTCGACCCCAAGGGCGCAGTTATCTATTATGTTGGGCCGTCTCCTGCCATTCCCGGCTACGCCATCGGCGCAGCAGGGCCGACCACCAGCTACCGCATGGATTCCTATGCGCCGCGCCTGATGGAACAGGGCCTCAAGGGAATGATAGGCAAGGGTATGCGCTCGGCCGACGTGAAAAAATCCATGGTCGAGCACAAGGCCGTGTATCTGGGCGCAACGGGCGGAGCGGGCGCGCTGCTGAGTGTGCGCATCAAGGAAGCCAGGGTTATCGCCTATGATGATCTGGGGCCTGAAGCCATTCGTGAACTTGTGGTGGAAAATTTCCCGGTTATTGTCATAAATGACTGTCGCGGAGGCGACCAGTACGCAGTTCCAAAACTGGAAGAGGCGCTGGGACAAGCGTAAAAAGACGTTGCAGTAACGCTGCTACATGCCGGAGATTTTTTTGCGGCATCGATGGATTTGTCTGTCGATGCCGCGCCAGCGGCCCACTAACACCAATGCAGACCTTTGACCTGCCTGTTGAGATAAAAAGGCTTGTACCGAGGCCAAGGTGAAACCATTTTGGTTTCAGGCCATCCCGCATCTGGCTGCCGCCATTTTCTAGCCCAGGGGTAAGAACCTCTTTGCCATCCAGCACGCCCTGCGACACGAAAAACAGACAACCACGGGCAAATATCTGCACATCCTTGGAGCATTCGCGGAAGTTTCGGATGTGCCTTGAGCGCATTGGCAAGCCGTGGGCCTGACGCCCTCCCCTTCTACCCTTCCGCGCTTTTACGGAAAAAGTAACCTGCACACGTTAAGCCACTTTTTGTTCTGCATGCCCTGTTGACCCACAGGAAACCTGCCCGAACGATTTTTAAAGTCCCATGCTGTTTTTGGCTAGCGGGCTCAATATCTAAACAGCGATAGCACGGGGACTGTCGCCGACATAAAGCACAAGTTTTTGCGGCATAGACCAACACCTTTGTCAGGCGGCTTCACATAAGCCGCAGTGCTTGTGGCCCCTTGTCACCACTCTAAATCCCACATGCATTGAAGCAAGCCCGCAGACGCACAGCCTGGCGGGCTTGCTATTCTTGTGCATTCATAACAATAAAAACAAATTATAACAGTTGTTTGAGATACATTTTAAATCTAGGCCAGCCCTCATTACAGCAAACAGCCGATAATCGAACCGCATTTCCACACATAAATATTCGGGTATAAATTTTTATTTGCACTAGTTATTAATAAGTTTCATATACCTATAATAAACCGAGCAATCAACTAATATTTACATATCGTTGCACCTATTATCGATTATTAGTATACACCCGCGATGCAAAAAATAGCTGTATGCCTCACGGTGATTCTGTTGTTTATGCAGAATGCTTATGCCGCCGCGCCCATGCCGTCTTTTTCTCCTGATCGAGCTACAGAGTTACACGATCAGCGTCTGCGAGAGCTGGAAGATAACCAGCGCCGCAGGATGCTTCTTACCCCGCCCACAGAGCAGCCAGAGCCAATCCAGCCTCCAGCGCTTAAGGAAACTGGCCCCTGCGTACCCATCAAGACAATCAGTGTGGAAGGGGCCACCCTGCTCTCCTCGCGCCAGGTGCGGGCAATCACGCAGGCGCACGAGGGGCAATGCCTTACGCTGGGCGGCATCAATACGGTGCTGCAAGAGCTCACCAACGCCTATGTCCAGAAAGGCTATGTGGGTTCCCGGGCGGTGCTTGAGCCGCAGGATCTTTCACTTGGGGTGCTACACATCCGTGTTATTGAGGGTCGGGTGGAATCTATTGAAATGTCGCCCGGTTCCACCATGAACGCCCGCCAGCTCAAAACAATCTTCCCATTTGTCAAAGGCTCTGTTCTCCAGTTGAGGGATATTGAGCAGGGTCTGGATCAGCTCAACCGCCTGCCTTCCAACCGGGCCACCATGTCCATAGCGCCGGGTTCGCAGGTAGGCGAAAGCAAGGTGGTTATTGATAACGTGCAGGAACGCACGTGGCGGCCCAGTGTCGGCTTCGACAATCTGGGGCAGGACACGACAGGCCGTGCGGAATACACCCTGGGATTGGAAAAAGACAACTTCATTGGCTGCAACGACCAGTTTTCGTTCTATTACACAGGTTCCATGCCCCAAGTTTTCGGCCAGTTCAAAAATGACTGGGAAGGCGCGAGCGAGAGCTTCACCGGGCTGTTTTCAATCCCGTTTGGCTATTGGATTCTCAGCGGCAGCGCCAGCCGCTTCAATTACACCACGCAGATATACGGATTGAATCAGGCCTACACCAGCAGCGGCACCACCTCTGCCATGCGCCTCGCACTGGACAGGGTTATCTGGCGGGACGGCAACGGCAAGCTCTCTCTGGGCACGTTTATTCAATACAGAGACGTGGAAAACCGCTTTGAAGACGTGCGTCTTTTGGCCAGCAGCTATCGGCTTACCACCACAGGGCTTGCGGCCAGTTATGTGCGCCGCATACTTGGCGGCGTGCTGACCCTCCAGGCGGAGCAGATCTGGGGCGTTCCCAATATGTCATGGAGTGTTCCCGGCCCGGAAACCTCCACCACTCCCCACACGCGGTTCAGCAAAACCACTGGCACGGTCGGCTGGCAGCGGCCATTCGAGATCGGCCAGCAGCAATGGTCGTGGAATCTTACGGCCTTTGGTCAAACCAGCGAGCAAACCCTGTACGGCGCGGAGCGCCTGTATGTGGGCAGCCCCTACACTGTGCGCGGATTTCGCGAAACACCCGTGGGCGGTGATTGCGGGGGCTATATGCGCAACGAACTGGCCTGGACTGTTCCGGCAAAGATTCTGGAACCTGTGAAAGCCTCACCGCTTGGGCCAGTGCAACTCTACGCGGCCTACGACTACGGGGGCATAAGCCGTGATGGCAAAGACCCCTACGAATGGGGCGAGCTGACAGGCATGAGCATCGGCGTGCGCACCAGCGGCAAGCTTTCGGTGCAGGCATCGTGGTCAAAACCGCTGACAGCGCCGGATTACGTGCAGGATAAGGGCGATGTTTGGTCAGTAAGCGTGCGTTACACCTTTTAACGCCAGCACTGGCAGATGCCGCAGCCACCTGATGCCTGCGGTACGAAGCAGAGCAACCGTTTGGAATAGCTCAGGCTCAATTTGCCTGATATTTACACTCAGGGAATCATCATGGAATACCGTACACCAATACACTCCGTGGCATTGTGCGCCATACTTTCGGCGCAACTGATTCTTTCCCCCATTTTTGCCGCATCCGCATTTGCTGCGGGCGGGGTAACCCCCGACCCCAACGCGCCCGGCAGCAAGCGCCCATCCATGGATGTTTCGGCCAACGGTGTTCCGCTCGTCAATATTACCGCGCCCAACAGCTCGGGGCTTTCGCACAACCAGTATTCAGACTTCAATGTGCACCAGCAGGGCTTGATTCTCAACAACAGCTATCGGACTGTTAATACGCAGATTGGCGGCATCATTACGGGCAATCCCAATTTCCACGGCGATTCTTCCCGCGAGGCCAGCACCATTCTCAACGAGGTGACAAGCGCCAACCGTTCGCGTATCGAGGGCTACATTGAAGTGGGCGGCCGCCCTGCGGATGTTATTCTGGCAAACCCCAACGGCATCACGGTTAACGGCGGCGGCTTCATCAATGTGCCGCGCGCAACGCTGAGCACCGGCGTGCCGCAGGTAAACCCCGCCGGGGCGCTGACCGGGCACGAAGTGCAGCGCGGCGATATCAGCATTGAAGGCGCTGGCATAAATGCGGACAATACCGATGCCTTTACCCTGCTGGCCCGCACCGCCTCCGTTGAGGCCCAGGTTCGCGGCAAAAACGTCACGGTAGTGGCTGGCAGAAACAACATTGCCACCGATGGCACGGTTACGCCGCTGGCGGATGATCCTGCCAATCCCAAGCCGCAGGTTGCCATTGACTCCTCTGCCCTTGGCGGCATGTACGCCAACCGCATAACCCTTGTCGCCACAGAAAAAGGCGTTGGCGTCAACCTTGAGGGCACGGTGCAGAGCGCAGACCAGATGGTTATTACCGCCGATGGCAAGCTGCGCCTGCGCGAAGCCTCGTCGGGCGGTGATGCCATGCTTGCAAGCAATACGGAAATCCGTGTGGACGAAAGCGCGGCGGCGGCAAAAAGCCTCGGAGTCTCCGCGCCAAGTGTTTCCACCCCCGGCGTACTGGCTGCTGGCGAAAATCTATCCATACAGGCAAACGCTCTGGCTCTGGAACCAGGGGCGAGGGTTGTTTCAGGCGTGGATTCTTCCGGCGGGCTTACGCAGCATGGCAAAACAACCATTGTTGCCGACACGCTGGAGGCCAATCAGGCAAAGGTGCTTTCTGGCGGCAGCGTGGGCATTGCGGTTAACAATACAGCCAATGTGCGATCTTCAACCATATCCGTTCAGGATGCCCTGCTTTTGACTGGCGGAACCTACCTTTTGTCAGACAGTCTGGTGCAGGGGCAGAACCTTGGCCTGGACGTGCGCCAGTTGACCGTTGCCGGAAAATCCACCGTAGAAGCGTACACCAATCTGGCTGTGAAAGCCGCGTTGATGGAAGTGCAGGACAGCGTGTTGCGCGCTGCTGCGGATGCCCAATTTCAGGCAGGCAGCGCCACGGTGGACGCCACAGGCAGCATTGCCGCAGCGAATGACCTGATCGTTACCTCTGACGACATGATCTTGCGAGGCGGATTTGTTTCCGCCGGGCAGGATGTTGCAATCTCGTCAACAACCCTGAGCAACATTGGCGGCGTGATCTATGCCGCAAGAGATCAGCAACTGGCCACGGCAGGTCTGCTGCTCAACGATGGCGGCGAAATATACGCCGGGCGCAATATTGCCATCACATACATGGGCAATACGCGTTCCAACGTAGTGCGCAATATTTCAGGCACAATATCAGCCGGGGATACGTTAAGCATAAATGCCGCTACAGTAGAAAACAAGAAACGAGAATTTGAAATTGCCTCGCGGGGAAATCACGTTTCCTCATATTCCTGGCATGAATGCAACGCGGCACTTCTTGGGCACGGCTGCGACAGAAGGCAACTGTGGTATTACGTCAACGAATATAACGACTACATTCTCAAGGATTCACCTTCAAGCCAGATGCTGGCGGGTGGGGACATCATAATTGGCGCTGATTTTCTTAACAACGAATACAGCACCATTGCGGCGGGTAAGAATCTTTCCGCTACGGCGGGCAATGCCGTAAACAAGGACGGCGTGCTGCAACACACCAAGACTACCCGTGAAACCATGAAGGGCTGGGATTCAGACGATGACTTTACCGGCGAGTACTTTCGCTCGTACAAGGAAGAGTTCACCGAAATAGGGCGCTCGCCTGCGGTGTTTTCCGCCAATTCAGGCCTGTACATGAACGTTTCTGGCACGTTTAGCAATTTGAGCCAGCGACAAGGCATTTCCCAGCCCAACAGCAATTCTGCCAGCAAGGGGTATCCATTTTCCGGCAGCCCCATGTTCCACGCCGTAGACTCGCCTGGCCACCATTATCTGATAGTAACCGACCCCCGGTTCACCAATCTGGGCAATTTTTATGGTTCGGATTACTTTCTCAGCCGCGTTGGGCTGGATCAGAAGCGCCAGCAGGTGGTTTTGCTGGGCGATGCATTCTATGAAACACGCCTTGTGCAGCAACAGATTCTTGAAAGCACGGGCAGGCGTTTTCTTGGCGGCTACAGCACCGATGCGGATCAGATGCGCGGGCTCATGGACGCGGCGGTTGCCCAGCAGAAGGATCTGAACCTGACGGCTGGCGTGGCCCTCACAGCGGCGCAGGCAGCAGCCCTTACGCAAGATATGGTCTGGCTGGTGGAGGAGGAATACATGGGGCAAAAGGTGCTTGTGCCCCATGTGTATCTGGCATCGGCCACCAGGGAGGATATCACCGCCGGGGGCGGCGTTCAGGCCAAAAATGTGTACATCAACGCGGGCAAGGGAGTGCTGAACGAAGGGATCATAAGCGGCGGCAGCGTCAACATCGCCTCTGTCGATATCAGCAATACTGGCGGCCTGCTGCGCGGCGGCGACCTGAATCTTACGGCGCTGAACAACATCAGCAACAGCAGCGGCTTTATGCAGGGCACCAACATTGCCATGCAGGCCGGCAACAACATAACCTCACAAACCCTTACCACCAGAGATCCCGGCAATGCAGCCAACATCCATGTGCTGGCGCAGGCGGGCATTGAGGCCAAAAACAGCGTAACCGCCGTGGCTGGCAACGATGTTTCCATCACGGGCAGCACCCTGAATGCTGGCGGCGACATTGCCTTGCAGGCCGGACGAAATATGACCGTTGGCACGGTTACGGAAGAATTCCATCTGGGCGACGGCGTCCACAGCCGTGAAGACCGGGTAACGCACACCGGCTCAGCCGTGGCCGCAGGCGGCAACCTCACCATGACCGCCGCCAATGACATGACCGTGGCAGGTTCGCAGGTAGTTGCCGGGGGCAATGCCGTGCTGGCGGCTGGCAAGAGCCTCTCTGTCGTCTCGGTGCAGGATACCTTCAGTTCGTTTGTCAAAACCAAATCCGGCAACGGCGGATTGTTCTCCTCCAGCTCCAAAAAAACGGTCACGCAGGATTACCACACCAACAAGGCTTCCACAGTCGGCGCGGGCGGCAACCTTACCCTTGCGGCGGGCGTAACCGGGCTTGGGCATGCCACGGTTGTGGGCTCCAACCTTGTCAGCGCGCAAGACCTCTCGGTGCTGGCCTCTGGCAATATCAACGTGGTCTCCGGGCAAAACAGCTCTTATTTTGCCTCCACCAAGTCCACCACGGGCGCATTGGGTCTCAGCTCATCTTCCAAGGCCAGCGGCAGTTCTTCTGTCACGCAGGTGGCGTCAAACCTTCTGGGGCAAAATATTACCCTTGATGCTGGCAAAAGCGTGGGCATTGCGGCCTCCAACTTCATCGCCCAGCAAAACCTCAGCCTCACAGCGCGCAATGGCGATGTAAGCGTGCTCGACGCCGCCAATCAGTCGGCTTCATGGTCGTACAAAAAGCAGAGCGGCTTCGGCCTGGGCGGGGGCGACACCTTCAGCAGCTTTTTTGGCACTGAGGGCAAGCGGGAGCAAAACGCGCGGGGTACCAGCGTGGGCTCAAATCTCACGGCCGGGCAGGACATAACTGTTGCCTCCTCGCGCGATACATCCGTTGTTGGCTCCAGCCTCTCGGCAGGCAACAACGTTACCATCAACGCGGGCCGCGACGCCAATATTCTGGGCGGCACCAACACCAGTTCGTCCAGCAAGGAGAAATTTTCATCGGGATTCGGCGTGGAGGGCATTCTTGGTCTGGACAAAACCAGCTTCTTCCTTGGCTACCAGCAGACGGGCAAGGGCGAAGACCGCGACAAGACAACAAACACGGCAAGCCAGATTGCGGCCAAAAACACCCTCACCGTAAAAGCGGGCCAAAACGTCAACATGTCCGGCTCAAAACTGGTCGCAAACCAGGATTTGAACATGGCCGCTGGCAAGGATATCAATATCTTGCAGGCTACGGAAACCGAAAGCGTAAGCAATTACGAAAAAAGGCTGCGCGCCGGGCTTAGCCTGACCCTGTCGCAAACTGTCACCACCACTGCCAAAAACGCCTATGCGGCGGGCAAACAGGCCGTGAGCAATGCGGAGGAAGCAAACGTAATCGGCGCGGGCCAGCAGGCATATGAGGCCTACAACACCGCGCAAGCCATCACCGACCCCAAGGGCGAGGCCAGTTTGACCGTGGGCGTTAGCTCATCGTGGAAGAGCAGCGAGAGCTATTCTTCCACGGCAGTGCGGTCAGAGCTGCGCGCCGGGCGCGACATGTCGCTGGCCGCCAATCGCGATGTGAGCATGCAGGGTACGCAGGCGCAAGCCGATAGAGATCTGACCATAGCCGCAGGGCGGGACATCAAAATTACCGCCGCGCAATCCTCGCAAAGCTACTCCAGCGATTCGGGCAAAATTGACGCCAGCGCGGGCATTGCGGCGACGGCAAGCAAGGGCGGCTACTCTCTGGGCATAAAGGGTTCATTGGCTCTTGGCGGTGAGGTAACTGACGGAACCTCCCATACCAACAAGAATGCCAAGCTGGTCGCCGGGGAAAAGCTGATCACTGTTTCCGGGCAGGATACCAGCGTGGCTGGCGGCAACCTGACAGGCAAGGATGTTGACATGCATGTGGGCCGCAACCTGAACGTTTCCAGCGTGCAGGATTCCAGCTCGTTCAACCGCAACAGCTTCAACGTGGGCGCTGAGGCAACCGTGGGCTATGGGGCAAATGTCCAAGTGAAACAGGGTGCAAGCCTCGGCTTTGAATACAACACTGGCCGTAGCCGCACCGTTGGCGAGCAGACCTCCATCTTGGGCAGCAACAGCGTAAACATCTATACGGAAAACAATACCCATGTGGCCGGGGCCATCATTGCCGCCCTCAACGACAACCTCAAGCTCAACACAGGCTCGCTGAGTTACGAAAATATCGTGGGTAAAACGACACAAACCAGCGTCAGCGCGGGCATCAACTGGGCGCGGTCCTTTACGCCGGAAAAAGAGGGGGGGCAAGGTTCTGCTACAGATAAAGGTGACGCCAGCCAAAAAGGACAAGCTAATAAACTCGATCCAGTAAACCCGCCTGAGAAGTCAGGCACCCCCAAGGAAGATGAAAACGCCCCCAAACTCTATGAAGGTGCGAGTCCGTGGATGACAACCTTGGTCAACAACCAAAAAGACTGGAAGGATGCTTGGAAAGGCTTCAAAGAGAAGACCCTTCACAATGCTTCACCGGGTGCATTTTCCTATAGCCATCGGGAAACTACCCAAACGGCCTATGCCACTATCGGCAAGGGGGATATCACTGTGCGCAATAATCCCGGCCAGTCACTGGACGGCCTGAACCGTGACCCCAATAATGCCATGCGTACAGAAACCACTTCGGATTGGGATATAACTTTGAAACCAGATTTCAGCTATGTGGACAAAGCCCTTGATCCCAACCTGTCCACCAACATACTCAATTCGCTGCATGAAGTAGCGACTAACCCGAGCGGTTTTTTTCAGCGGATATTCTCGGGTTTGACAGGTGGCGATAAAAAGAAGGACGAAGCCAAAGGCAACGGTGGGGCTGATAGCAACGCGCCAGAAAACAATAACTCTAAAGCTGCGGAACAAGCATGGCGGGATCTTCGTAGTGATCCCTTGGGTTTTCTCCTAAATGGATTTAGGGAGATGCTTTCCTCCCCCTCCCCATCAACCAACAAAAAGTGATGCACCAGAGTGCATGCTGCCTACTGTCTCAACAATAAAAAGTGAGAACTTCCATGCACAAAAATATTGCACTCCTCTGCCTGTTCGCTCTGCTCTGCGCCTGCGGCCCTCTACCAGACAGAAGTCAAAGCGGTCTGTTTGGCCGATATCCTGAAAATTTTGTTGACACTGATGGATTTACACTCTGGATGCCAAAACATATGAATGCCCGCCAAGGCATGTACGCATTTGTAGTGCAGAAATATATCAACTACTGTGTTAACGGCGACTATAATGGAGGAAAGTTTCATTCAGATGAAGTGTATAAAGAACTCCCTGACGGTGGACGTGTTTATGCATACTACTACTACTACAATCAAGATGAATCTATTGGCGTCGATGCTCCTGCGTTCAATCTGTCACCAATGCATATCAATGTTGATTATTATGCTGTAATGAACTTTATAGTTAATAAGGACGGCATAATCACAAATTGCAAATATATGAGATTTCAATAAAAAATTCCCCGGCAATTGCCAGCGCTTGCCTATAGAAACGAATAGCAGCAGTGCAATTTAAGCTAGCGTGCTATGCCTCAATTTTTTGCTGAACTGACTGAGGCTCAACGGATGTGTGCGCATGGGGTGGGCGCAATGCACATTGGCAGGCAGCAACGAAGATTCGCAAAAGCTCCAGTCCCCCGACCTTAGTTTTACCATTACCGATGCTTATTCGGCAGCGCATCAAGGCGCGTCCTCATGTCATGAACAAAAGACTTCAACACCCAGTTAAAATGATCTTTTTTTACGATAGCGGTGTTCATTCCAAGCCCCTTGTGCAACTTCAATTCATCCGAGGCTGGTGGAATACTATCTAGATACTTTTTCCAATTAGACAAAAGACGTTCCATCTCGGCACGTTGTTTTAAGCTTATATTCATTGATGCTTCTCCATTCCTCTTTCTAGCCTGGGATACCCCACTAAGAAGGAGGTTTTTGACCCGTGTAACCCAAGTAAAAAATAATGAAATAGACTAAATTGTGAAGTGCTGGACATTTTTACAAACATGGACGAATACGATTCATTAGTGGGAGGTAAGCGAACTTTTGTTGCCGGGCATATTCTGGAGTTCTTCCTGGTGAACGTCTTCAAATTGTTCATACATTGAAAGAACGCTGTAAACATAGTCTTGTCCTTCTTTCGTTTCATCCCACCATGCAAACCCCCTATTTTTTAAAATCTTTACTATCTGCGAGACAAAGCTGTTACTTCCCCTAGTCTTGTACGATTCCCCGTCGTCAATATCAATTTTCATTGTTTTTCCATCACCTGATGGAAAAATTGTCATACTGTGCCCATCTTCAAGGATGAATGTCTTTTTGCCGACACTCTTGAGTGCCACGTCTGCCAACTTAAATAGATAATTCATAAATTCTCCTACCTGTATTTAGACTATTTATACATTACCATGACAAAAAAATACTGTCTTCATAATTTATAATAAATATAATTCTTATGTGTAATTAATTTCGCCCGTCAGCCGCACTAAAGCGATTATTAGTGTTCATCACAAATAATATACATATATAAATTAGAACATATCGGCCAAACCCCCTTGTTTTTGATCTTGCATTCCTCTGGCGCTAAGCAGCAAAAGCCCCGGCCATTGGAGTGGCCGGGGCTTTTCTTTGGTGCGGCAGATATGTGCATATTTCTGCGGGAGGGGTAGACGGTCACGCCGGCCAGCTTCAACACGTAAAGCGCATAAAAGCCTTCCGCAATGACTCACATGACTTAGACCCGTGAATAAATTGCGACATCTTCTCTAAACTCTGTAATCATTTCTTCCGTCAAAGACGGTCTGAAAGAAGCAATTTTTTCAGCAATCATCTCTGTGGTCACAGGCGTGTTTGCCCCTCTTTCGCATTCTTCTTCAAAGGCATACTGGGCAACAATTTGGAATAGATACTCAATATCTGCGGGGGTAAATTTGGGTGTCAAGCTTACAATATGGTCAACATCAACAGCTCCACAGTTCATCTTTGCCAAATAGTATTCCAGAATTGTTTTTCTTCCATCGTCATCCAGAGTTCCTACCGGGATGATGCAATCAAAGCGCCCCGGCCGTAGCAGCGCAGCATCCAGTTGACGGATGTAATTTGTTGCGCATACGAGCAGAACCTTGTTTGGTTGGCTCTTTATCAGTGGCACCTGTTTGAGAAATTCGTTGGTAATGGATCTGTCGATTCGATTTGCGCTATCCCGGCTGCCTGCGAATTCCTCAAATTCGTCAATGAAAAGAATAATTTCATCCAAACTTCGCGCTTTTTCCATTATTGCCCGCAGATGTGCCCCAATTTTGTCTACACCGTCGACCATAAGCATGCTTGGTGCGATTTCTATGAACCACCACGCCAGTCTCCCGGCCATTGCCTTGACAAAATGGGTCTTGCCCGTACCGGGAGGGCCAAAAAAAATGATAGTTTTAGGCGGAATGACGCCATACTTTTGTGAAAGAGCCCCCTCGACCAAGGGGAGTATAATCCTCTTGTGAATCAGTTGCTTGGGGGGTTGTGTGTCGGAGATAGTATCCCAAATATCTCTGCTGATGGTGCGCGCGCCCATCTGCACCAAAAGCTTTTCCTGATTGTGCGTAGAGAGTTCCTCATCCGTCCCTATGTTCTCAAGAAAGTCGGTGCAGGCAATCTTGAAGCCGACATCCCGATTCAGTCTTTCAGACAGAACCCACTTATGTTGCATGATTTTCTGCCAAAGATCCGTCGCTACATCCGCATCGAATTTTGCACCGCTGGCTTCAAAGATTTTGCTGGCGCAAATTTCTGGAGAGGGCGTGTCTAGTATTATTTTATCCAAAATGAACCCCTGGTTGTAATATTGTGTGGGGCAATTGTTTTCGGAATTGGTGAGTAAATTTGCATGTAAAAACGAAAATATTGCCATATAAACATTTTTATAGTGTTTATATTTTAATCTCATAATTACTATTGTCACTATTTATTTCATAAATTATAATTTTACTATCTAAAATAGTAGTGTATTTTATTGCAGATATAAAAATTATCATAGTACATAAAACTATTAAGCGTATCAAATATTTTTTAAATGACATGGTAAATGCCAGCCAATGGGACAAAAATATCGCCACACACCTACATCTACCATTCAGTCGCGACTACCTGCCGGTAGGATTTTTAGGCGGATATTGCAGGTTAACCAAGCGTTGTACTCCCAGCTACACCTCGGATAGCCCTAGCATGAGGCTCTCCTGTAGCTAAACTAGTCAGCATGGTAGCCTAGCTGTCCTTATAGCAGAAATTGCGTAGCACACGCCCTGCTCGCTCAGCGGAGAGAACCTTGTCACGCCGCTGCAGATTGTCACCCCTCACGCCTCTAAATACTTTTGGCGTTGATCCTTTGCACCTCTTCTCTTTCTTTTTTTGAGAAACATATCCTAATAAGATCATGGCTTATTAGTAATATTTGATTGTAAAAAAGCTGAAGTAGATAAATTCTATAGTGTTCTCATTTTATACGTCAAATTTAGATAAAAAAAATATAAAATTAATTTGTGTACTGTATTATATAAATTGTTTATAAAAGATAAAAATAGTCAGAAAATTTATTTTAACAATTAAATAACATGCATTATTATTGAATATTTATCCCCAATATTTTCTCAATTGCACAACTTCTGCTTTAGATCTGGCACGTTGGAGGGCTTAGGCGGTGAGTCGCCTGCGGCATGACAGGCGGCAAGGGATTAACGAGGTAGTATAGCCTGGAGCAACTAAGCATACATTACAACGAGATACATTTAACATATCGGAATTATTCGTAATGAGTCTATTCAGCAAGGTAATTTTCGGGATACTATCCGCCTCGCGGGCGTTCTTTCAGGCAAGACAGATGCCATGGAAGTACGCGGGAGAGGTCGGGCCATATCAACTTGAGCTATTCAGCACTGAGCATCTTGGAGTACACGGCAGGCTGCTGGCAGAAAGACACCGTGTTGCAACAGAAAAACACCCGGAAATATTACTTCCACGGCTTGTGGACAGCGAAAAAATGTTTTTGTCTGTGCACAACCTGCTGAATGAAGATGCGCGGAGCGGCGTGCAGATAGCGCCCGCAGGAGAATGTCTTCTTGATAATTTTTATATCCTTGAAGAGCAGATTCGCGCAGTAAGGCGGCACTTGCCCAAGGGCTACAGTCGGGAACTGCCCCACCTGACCACGGGATTTTCTGCGGGGCTGCCCCGTGCCTATGACATTGCCCAGGAAGTTATATGGCATAGTGACGGGCGGGTGAATGCTGAAACTGTGACAGCTGTCCTGTCCTCCTATCAAACCGTTTCTGTGCTCACTATGGGAGAATTATGGGCTGTTCCCATCATGTTTCGCTTTGCTCTCATAGAAAACATCAGACATATCACCGCTCTCATAGCTGCATACAGAACTGACCGTGCACTTGCGGTGCATTGGGCCAGCAAGTTGACGCGCACTGCTGCGGCCTCTCCCAAAGACCTGATCATGGTAATTGCGGACATGGCGCGGTCAAATCCATCACTTACGGGCTCGTTTGTCGCCGAGTTCAGCCGCCAGCTCAAAGGCATGGGCCCCTCCCTGGCGCTACCACTCACATGGGTTGAGCAACAACTTGCTGACTCGGGTCAAACGATCGACCAGCTTGTGCATGTGGAAAACCAGATGCAGGCTGCCAGCCAGCTTTCCATGAGCAACTGTTTCAACAGCCTGCGAGCCATTGAATCTGTTGACTGGAAAGGCTTTGTCGATTCTGTAAGTGTGGTTGAAGGCACGTTGCGTAATGACCCTGCAGAAGTTTACGCAGCTATGGACTTCAATTCGCGCAATTATTGCCGCACTATTATAGAAAGAATGGCGAGGTGCAGCCAGCTGACAGAGAACGAGATTGCCCAGAAAGCCATTGATCTTGCCCGCGAAGGCATGACCCAGCATGGCAAAAATGCTCGCTCCGCGCATGTTGGCTGCTATTTGACTGCAGAAGGCAAGCCTCGGCTTGAAACTGCCATATCTGCCCATTTCGGCCCAGTGCAGACCCTTGCACGCGCGGCTGAATATTTACGCGTCCCTCTGTATATATCTACAATCATTTTATTAACGCTATTTTTTACAGTATCTTTCGCCTTTGTCGCCATGGCACAGGGCGTACATAATTTATGGGCTTCTCTATTCCTTTTACCAATTATCATTGTAGCCTGCCACCTGGCCCTGGCTGTTGCCAATAAAATTGCCTCCATTGCCATCAATCCCAAACCTCTTCTCAAAATGGATTTTTCCGCCGGCTTGCCAGAACATTTTCTGACTCTGGTTATTGTGCCAGCAATGCTCACCAGCAAAGATTCCATCAAGCGCTTGTTCGATGACCTTGAGGTGCGTTTTCTGGCCAATCAGGACACATCCTTATATTTTGGATTGCTCACGGATTTTTCTGATTCTGCAACGGAAACCGCCCCCAACGACAAACTGCTCGTCCGTATGGCCCGGCAAAAGGCAGCAGAGCTTAATGCCAAATATGCAACAGAAAATTATACCCCGTTTTTTCTTTTTCACCGCCCCCGCTTATGGAATGCTCAGGAAGGAATATGGATGGGGCATGAACGCAAACGCGGCAAGATAGAGGAACTCAACAATTATTTATGCGGCAGAGCCCCGGATGTCTTTTCGGTTGTTGAGGGTGACAGGGCGGTTTTTTCGCGTGTTCGCTACATTATAACGCTTGATGCAGATACGCAGTTGCCCCGAGATTCTGCCCGCCAGCTTGTGGGGGCCATGGCTCACCCGCTGAACCGCGCGCGATTTGATGAGGATAAAAAGCGTGTAATAAACGGATATGGCATCTTACAGCCGCGCGTAGAGCCAAGCCTGGCCGGGGCCAACCGTTCGCGCTATGCCCGTTTCAACTGTAAAAAGAGCGGCATTGACCCATACACGCGCACAGTCTCTGACTGCTACCAGGATGTATTTGGCGAAGGCTCATACATCGGAAAGGGCATTTACGACCTGAATACATTTGCCACCATGCTGTCCGGGCGCTTTCCTGATAACAAGGTGCTCAGTCACGACCTTCTTGAGGGCTGCTTTGCCCGCTCTGGCCTACTGAGTGATGTTTCTTTTTATGAAGATTACCCCGTGGCATATCTTACCGATGCCGCAAGACGTCATCGCTGGATTCGCGGAGACTGGCAGATCATAAGCTGGCTGTTGCCTCGCGTCACCGAAGGCGATGGGCAGGTGCACAAGAATCCCCTTTCATTACTCTCGCGCTGGAAAATTTTTGACAATCTGCGCCGCAGCTTGACCCCTGCCGCATTGATACTGCTTTTGATCTCCGGGTGGGCCATGCTGCCATTATCGTGGCAATGGACCTCGCTGGTGGTTGGCTCCATGTTTCTGCCAGCCTTGCTTGAAGCTGTCGTTGCCATGCTCCACAAGCCGGAGGACACGTCTTTCAGGCGTCACATGGCGCTTCAGTTTTCTGAAATTCCAGGGCATTTTTCTCAACCTGCAGAGGCATTGCTCTACTTGCCTGTTGAAGCAGCCTCAAATCTGGATGCCATTTTTCGCAGTTTCTGGCGAATGATGGCTTCAAAAAAACGCCTTCTTCAGTGGAATGTATCGGTTTGTTCTGGCAGCGCTGCTCCCGCTCACCTTAGAGAAACCGTGGCTGCCATGTGGGCCGGGCCAGTAATCGCCGTTCTGGTTATGCTTGCCTGCATTGCTTTGGGCAACGGTATGGCAGCAAACACTGCCCTGGCTGGCGTTGTTTGCTTGCTGTGGTTTTTTTCTCCGGTCATGGCCTGGTGGTCGAGCCTTCCTCTTAAGCGGCATCAGGAAAAGCTCACCCCAGTGCAAACTGTTTTTCTGTTCAGAATTGCGCACAAAACCTGGAAGTTTTTTGCAACCTTTGCCGGTTCTGAAAGCAACTGGCTTCCACCAGACAACTATCAGGAAGTTCCCACTGGCAGGATAGCCCACCGTTCTTCACCCACCAATATGGGCATTGCGCTGCTGGCAAATCTTTCGGCCTATGACTTCGGTTTCATAACCGCTGGGGCATTTCTGGAGCGCACATCAAAGTCCCTGTCCGTGATGGAAAAACTTGAAAGATACAAAGGCCATTTTTTCAACTGGTACGACACCCAGTCTCTGGCACCTCTGTCGCCGCGCTACGTATCGTCTGTGGACAGTGGCAACATGGTTGGACACCTTTTGGTTTTGCGCGCAGGGTTGCAGGAATTTGTGGAAAAAAGAGTAAGTCATCCGCTGCTTTTTAAAGACCTGCAAAAAACGCTTGCCATCCTGGCTGAAACCGCCCCCAAGCCCCATGATGAGGTTGCAAATTCACAACTGGACACTCTCAGCCTTGAGTTGGCTGCGGCTGTTCAGTCGTTTTCGCCGTCTGCAATTCAGGTCAGAAAAGATCTTGAGCTCCTGCAAGCATCTGCAACTGCAGCCATGATCCAGAGCGAGATGGCTTCTGACAAGGAGAAAAAGCAGTACGGCGGCATCGTGCAGGAAACATTTTGTCTCAAATTGCAGGATGCGCTGGACGAGCTTACACTTTTTATGCCCTGGACATCGCTTCAGGGCGTGTCCTCTGCTGATCTGCAAGATTTTAAGATGCTTGACGCTCACCTCACCCTGTTTGAAATCGCCGCACTTGAAGATGCCCTGTTGCCGCGCCTGGCATTGTACGCCGAGGAGAAGAACGACCCGTCAAGGCAGCAGCTTTTTGCTGAACTCGCAGTGCTTGTTGGTGCAGGCAGCCGCCAGGCCAGGGCGCGCCTTGAACAGATAGCGGAGATGATGGAGCAGTGTACTGGTCTGTCATGCCTTGAGTATGATTTCCTTTATGATTCCAAGCGTAAGCTGCTATCCATCGGCTACAATACGGATGAAAACAGAAGGGATGCAAGCTATTATGACCTTCTGGCCTCTGAGGCCAGGCTGGCAGTATTTGTGGGCATCGCTCAGGGGCATCTGCCTCAGGAAAGCTGGTTTTCTCTTGGGCGGCTTTTGGCAACCACCACAGATCAAAAGCCGGTGCTCCTTTCCTGGAGCGGCTCGATGTTTGAGTATTTGATGCCGCTTCTTGTAATGCCCTTTTATGAAAACAGCCTGCTTGACCAGTCCTGTAAAGCTGCTGTTGCCGCTCAGATCGAGTATGGAAAAAAATGCGGTTTGCCGTGGGGGATATCTGAAAGCGGCTACTGCATGACCGATGCGCGCGCTGACTACATGTACAAGGCCTTTGGCGTACCGGGGCTAGGTATCAAGCGCGATCTGACCGCAGATATGGTTGTAGCTCCGTACGCTTCGGCCTTGGCCGCCATGATAGCTCCACGCGATGCCTGCCTGAACCTTGAACGTCTTTCACAAGAAGGCGTAGAAGGTGATTACGGCATGTACGAGGCCGTTGACTATACCGAATCGCGATTACCGAGGGGGGAAACATTCGAGATCGTGCGTTCCTACATGGCGCATCATCAAGGAATGAGCCTGCTTGCTCTGGAGGCATTGCTGCTCGATTACCCCATGCAAAAACGGTTTGAGAGCGATCCACAGTTTCAATCCGCCATACTGGTTTTGCAGGAACGGGCTCCGGAAGCAATTCCAAGTTATGTGCGCACGTCAACACGGTCGGGTGTTCCCGCAATTCACAGCTTTGTAAAGGGTGCAACGCGCATCATCGGTTCGCCACACACTGCAAAGCCAGAGGTTCAGCTGCTTTCAAACGGCAGGTATCATGTCATGGTAACCAATGCCGGCGGCGGGTACAGTCGCTGGAACAACCTTTCTGTCACCAGGTGGAAGGAAGATACGACGTGCGACGACTGGGGTACGTTTTGTTACATCCGCGATCTTGCCACTGGAGAATACTGGTCTACTACCTTTCAGCCAACTCAGGTAAGAACTGAACATTTCAAGGTGATTTTTGCAGAAGGTCGAGCCGAATTTCATTGCCGTAACCTTAAGTACGATGTGCATACCGACATTGCGGTTTCGCCAGAACACGATGTTGAACTGCGGCGAACAAAGATCACTAACAATTCTCTGGAACAGCGAACCCTCGACATAACCAGTTTTGCCGAGGTGGTTCTTGCTCCTTCCGCCGCTGATGCCCTGCATCCTGCATTCAGCAATCTTTTTGTCCAGACCGAAATAGTTGAAGATCAGTTTGCAATTCTATGCACCCGCCGCGCCCGGTCTGAAGAAGAAAATAACCCCTGCATGCTGCACATGATGGCCGTTCATGGCGTGCCTGTTGACGCCATTTCTTACGAAACCAACAGACGCCAATTTATTGGCCGTGAGCGCACCATAAAAAAACCAAGGGCAATGGACAGGGATGTTGTTGATCTTTCTGACAGTGCAGGGGCCGTGCTTGACCCGGTTGTTTCTGTGCGCACCCGCATCACGCTTGAGTCCGGGCAATCTGCAATAATTGATGTTGTTTCTGGCGTGGGCGAATCACGGGCAACAGCCATGGCCCTCATTGAAAAATACCGGGATAAGGGCATTGCCGACCGTGTTTCCCGTATGGCCTGGGTGCGTGGTCAAATATTGCTGCGCCAGATCCACGCCACCGAGGTGGAGGCGCAACTTTATACCGGTCTGGCAGACTCAATCTTATACGCCAATGCGCAACTGCGTGCTGAAAGCTCTCTGCTTGTGCAAAACAGCAAGGGGCAGTCCGGACTTTGGGGGTACACGCTGTCCGGCGACCTTCCCATACTGCTGTTGCGGATAGGAAGCGTTGATAATATCGAGCTTGTCCGCCAGCTTTTGCGAGCGCATACCTACTGGAACCTTAAAGGACTACGGGTTGACCTGGTAATCTGGAATGAAGACAAGGCCGGATACAGGCAGCTTCTGCATGACCAGATCATGGGGCTTATTGCAGAGGGAAATGGCAGTAGCCTTGGGAAACCGGGGGGGATTTTCGTCCTTTCCTCGGATCGCATAGTTGAAGAAGACAGAATCCTGATGCAGGCAGTTGCCCGGGTCATCATCACAGACGACAAAGGTCCTTTGGCGCAACTGGTAAAAGGTCGCATAGCGCCAGTCAATACAATTCCCTATCTCGCACTGTCGGACGGGCCAAGAGCTTCCCGTATGGAGAGCGCCCTGCCTGCCCCGCGCAATGACCTTATACTTTTTAACGGATTGGGTGGTTTTACTCCCGATGGGCGGGAATATGTCATAATTACGGCCCAGGGCCAGGCAACACCTGCTCCATGGGCCAACGTGCTCGCTAATCCACAATTTGGAACAGTTATTTCGGAAACAGGGCTCGCCTTTACCTGGAGCGAAAATGCCCACGAGCACCGCCTTACCCCATGGTCAAACGATCCCGTGGGTGATTCAAGGGGCGAGGCTTTCTATATTCGCGATAACGACACCGGCTACTTCTGGTCTCCAACCCCCCGTCCATGCCGAGGCAAAACACCGTACACAACCCGGCACGGATTCGGCTACAGCGTGTTTGAGCATACGGAACGCGGCATACAATCAGAGCTTCTTGTGCATGTTGATGTGGACGCCCCGGTAAAATGCATGCGGCTGACGGTGAAAAATGTGTCGTCAATACCGCGCAGGCTGTCGGCAACGGGCTATGTGGCGTGGGTTCTGGGCGATTTGCCGGAGAAAACACGTATGCACATAGCCACAGAAGTTGACCAGATGAGCGGGACAGTTTTTGCCTGCAATTCCTACAATTCTGAGTTTCCTGGCCGAACGGCATTTTGGGGCACAGATGACAGCATTAAATCTGTGAGCTGCGACCGCGCTGAATTTTTGGGGCGCAATGGCTCGCTGGATAATCCGGCGGCCATGGGGCGCAGCCGCCTTTCTGGCCGAAACGGCGTTGGCCTGGACCCGTGTGCCGTTATTCAGGTTCCGTTCACTCTTGCCGCTGGCGAAGAGAGGGTCATTACATTCAGGCTTGGAGTCGGGAAATCCAAAGATGAATGCAGAGAACTTGCCATGCGGTTTAAAGGAGCGGAGGCAACGCAGGAATCCCTGAGCAGGGTCTGGCGGCAGTGGGATCGCCTGCTTGGTTCTGCCTATGTGGAAACACCAGATACGTCTTTCAACGTGATGGCCAACGGCTGGCTGCTGTACCAGGCCATAGCCTGCAGGATGTGGGGGCGCGGAGCCATATACCAGTCTGGCGGTGCATTCGGATTCCGCGACCAGTTGCAGGACGCAATGGCCCTTGTGCATACCGCACCCAATTTGCTGCGTGAACAGATACTTTTATGCGCATCGCGGCAGTTTGCAGAGGGAGATGTCATGCACTGGTGGCATCCGCCGTCAGGGCGAGGGGTGCGCACGCACTGTTCGGACGACTATCTCTGGTTGCCCCAGGCAGTTTGCCGTTATGTCAGCTCCACTCAGGATACCGGCATACTGGACGAGCAGGTTGCCTTGATCACAGGACGGCCCCTCAAGGACGATGAAGATGCCTATTACGACCAGCCTTCCGATTCAGGAATCACGGCAACAATCTATGAGCATTGTGTGTTGGCAATCCGCTATGGGTTAAAATTTGGCGCACACGGGCTGCCGCTTATGGGTTCTGGCGACTGGAATGATGGAATGGACAAGGTTGGCGCTGGTGGAAAAGGTGAAAGCGTTTGGCTGGCCTTTTTCCTTTACGATGTGCTTTCCAGGTTTGGTCCCCTTGCGGCAGCGCGCGGTGATTTGCCTTTTTATCAGGAATGTACAGGTCAGCTGGCGGTGTTGAAAGACAAAATCGAAACTCACGGCTGGGATGGCGGATGGTATCGGCGCGCATATTTTGATGACGGCACCCCCCTGGGCTCGGCAGAAAACAGTGAGTGCCGTATCGACTCCATAGCGCAAAGCTGGTCGGTACTCTCAAAAGCAGGGAGTGCGGAGCATGTCAAACTGGCTATGCTGGCGCTGGATGATTACCTTGTGCGACGCGAGGACAAACTGGTAACGCTGTTTACACCACCTTTTGATGTGCAGGCTCCCAACCCCGGCTATATCAGTGGATACACGCCTGGTGTGCGCGAAAACGGCGGCCAATACACCCACGCAGCCGTGTGGGCGGCTATGGCCTTTGCCCAGATGGGTGATTCCAGACGTGCATGGGAAGTCTTCAACATCATCAATCCGGTAAATCACTGCAAAACTGCGGAGGATGTGGCGCGCTACGAAGTGGAACCCTATGTGGCTGCCGCCGATGTTTATGCCGCCCCCGGCCTTGTTGGGCGCGGCGGCTGGACATGGTATACGGGTTCAGCCGCCTGGATGTACCGGTTGATGCTGGAATCTCTTTTGGGAATCAACATCGAAAATGGCGCCTTGCGAATTGTGCCCTGCCTGCCTGCGAACTGGGACTGCTGCACTGTCCATTATCGCCATCTTAGTGCGGTCTATCACATAAAAATCACTCAGGAATATGCCGGAGGCAAGAACTTTTCCATCACACTTGATGGAGCTGCTCAAAATGACTTGCTTGTTCCTTTGGTTGATGACCAACAGGAACATGAAGTATCTGTTGTTGTTCAACAATAAACAATACTTGCATATTTTGCCTGATTGTATCAACTGGTGTTGAATGGGCGCATATATGTAATGACATTTCAATATTATGTAACTATATTATTTAAACCTGGCTGGCAGTAGTCAATATATGTTTACAATATCATTTAAATTACATTTCTATCGAACGGAGTTGAATGGTTACATCTATGCTTTATTCAAAACTTGTCACACTTTTTTCTGGCGGAATCAGCTTTTCAGAGGACGAAGTACCTTTTGGGGATAACTTTGTCGTCAAAAATTTCAGCTTTCACTCACCTGCACGGCAGAAGGTCGGCCCGGCAGATTCCCAGACCCCTGCCAGCGCCACGGGATCAGAAGTTGATGAAGAAATTCAGGAGAATAATAATTTTAGATATCATGTGATGATGCCGGCCCGCATGGAAAAAGCCCGCAACGTTGTCATCATGCTTCATGGCCTGAATGAACGATACTGGACCAAATATCTACCGTGGGCCGCATCAGTGGTTGAAGCGACTGGTCACGCCGTTGTTCTTTTTCCCCTCGCATTTCATATGAACCGTGCCCCGGCCCGGTGGGCAGATCCGCAACGCATGGCGCACCTGAGCCGCGAGCGGAAGCGTACCCTGCCAACGCTCACCAGTTCCAGCTTTGTCAATGCGGCCATCAGCGCACGGCTTTGCGAACAGCCTGAGCGCTTTATCCAGTCTGGTCTTGAAAGTTACTATGATCTCATCAAGCTTGTGGAGACAATAAAGACTGATCTTCACCCTGCTATCGATAAAACTGCCACAATTGACTTTTTCACCTACTCCGTTGGAACCCTTCTCGGTGATCTTCTTATGATGGCAAACAGGTCGGACTATTTTTCAGCATCGCGGCATGTTTCATTTTGTGGCGGGCCTGTTGTCAGCGGCCTGCACCCGGAATCAAAATTTATTCTCGACAGCGAAGCTGTGGGCAAACTCCGGGAGTGCCTGCTCTCAAAAGAAAGACTTGAAGTTTTGCTCTCTGACAACACCGAGTTTGAAAAGGCCTTTCGCTGTATGCTGGACTATGGGACAGGCAGCAGAGAACGGGAGGAGCGTTTGCGGGGCATGGGGGCACGGCGCTACGTGATCGCCTTGGCTGATGACCATGTCGTTATGGTTAATGAAATTCGCAATACTTTTGGCGAAAAAGAAAAGAATGGAATTCATGTTGAAATAATGCAGTATACTTACAAATACAGACATGAAGACCCATTTCCAGTGCTTACAAAAATGTACAGTAATATTGATAGGCAGTTTCAGCGCACATTTGAAAGAATTTGCAATTTTTTGAAAAGATAGAGGATTTTTTTAAGACAAGTGATGACACTTTTTGTCAAATCAAACGGGCGCGCCCGGAGTTGTTGCCGCTAAACCGGGCACGCCGAGTTTTGCAATTGCCGGATACTCTCACGATGCGAGAGTCACCACAGGGCCTTAGGGCCCATTTTTATTGTGGTCTTCAACCAGCCCCAAACAGCGCCACCAGAGTTTACGCCTCTGGCCGATCATTGCGAAAAACATAATCCCATATCATTGCAGCCCGGCTAAGGAGTAATAAAAAAGTCCGAAATCTCGGTGACGTGTGGTAAAAAATAGCAACAACATCTTGCCACACAAGAATATTTTGGACTTGAGTCACCATAATACGCTTTTCTCCAGACGCCACCGCTGATTCCCAGACATATTTTCAGAAGCTCGAACACCGGCACAGAACAGGACGTTCATCGCGCTAATAAGGCTTCAAGGAACAGCTCTCCGCCATGGCTTTTACCCAGCTTGCGCGGGCGCTCCATGCGCGACGGCCTGCGTTGTCTGAGCGCGGGCGGGGAGCCGCCTGTATCACTGGGGCCTGAAAACCGTGGCCCGCTCCACCGTTGCTGACGCCAACAACTCCAGGCCTGTGGTTTTTCCCAGGCTCTGTTCGCCGAAATGCGCGGCCAGTGTGCGGCAAAAGCCCCGAAACACAAGTTCCGCTTCAAATCCAAGCTGTTCAGCCTGGACGCCATCACCATCAAGCTTTGCCTGTCGCTTTCCCCTGGGCCTTGTTCCGCCAGAAAAAGGGCGACATCAAGATGCACACCCTGCCTGACGATCCATCTGCTCCCGTGTACCAAAAAGTCCACAGCCTCCTCGGGCTGTCCGGGCAGCAACTTTTCCAGATCATCCAACTCAATCTGCTCGGCACGACCTCTTTGGAAGATCTCCTGAATCTGCGACGACGAAAAAAAATCCATACTCTCTCAGCATGTTGGAGCTAGCTGTTTAGCCGAACAGCAATGATCCCATATTGAATGCCTTGGCGAGAATTTCAGACATTCCTTGCCTTGGGGGCTGCGCATCGCAGTAAGCCTGGTGACGCTGATGCGCACCCTCTCGCCCTCATCATTCATGCCGCAGCAATCCCGAATCCGACAGAGCACCAACGCTGATTTCGTTGCAGTGTGAAAACCTTGCCAGTATGCGCTTTGCAAGCTGGCTGTCGGTTAGTCTTGTCCCAACAGGCTGTTCTGCCACATTATCCTGATACACGCGCATATGGTTAACCGGAGAACGCCCACCAGCAAACAGTGGTCGGTTGGCAACTGTTGGATACGTCAAAAGTCACACGTCTGGCGCTCGCCCAACAGACGGCGCCCAACGACAGGGGTAGCACACCTTCAGCCCTGCCATACCCTTCCGCTTGTGAGCATGTGCTGCTGCAAAATCCTAGGCCGGATGTAAAATACAGCGCTTTCATGCCCTGCTCATGCCCAAGCCCGGTCACAAAGATTCCGCTTCCTGTCTACTCCAAAACCGCCAGACCATGGCTGTGCAGAGCCGGGATGATTCCATCGTAAGGATCTGCGAAGTTATCAATCTCGCAAATGCTATCTCAATTTCTAAATCAACCGGGCACTATGATTAATGAAATAATTGTGCCTATTATATACATACTTTTGACTTTTATTAATTGTATGAAATAAAATTACACAATGTGTCACAGCGTACAGACGGTATTTATTTTTTGCATGAAGGTAAGTTCAGCTGGTAAATCTCTTTAAATATGCATCCATATCAGTTCTATAAAAGCCTTACAAATTGTACTTATTATAATAAATATTTCATTATAGCAGTTAGTATAACTGTTTTTATAAAAATTATTAATCAAATTAATTAAAAAAACCAAATTATTTTTACCGAAGCCCAGCCTTTGCCGTGTCAGTAAACAATAATCCAGCAGCAATATATTTTGCATCAGTATTGCAACGCTCATTGCCTGGAAAACTAGATATTATCTAGAAACTTTTCGCCAATGTGCATGCAGATGCAGTCAAACTATTACCGGGAGAGCAATATGTATTTCTTCAAGAAGATTATGATTTGCGCGCTTGTTGCATCCATCTCACTGGTTGCCGGGGCCTCAATGGCACAAGCCCAGACAGTTGGAGCGACAAAAGAACAGACCATCACCGCTTCAAAGGGGTGGAGCATCACAAAGGATATCATGAAAAAGGATGTATTCACCGAGGACAAGGTAAAGCTGGGCAGCATTGAAGATATTATTGTAACGCCCAGCGAAGGCCTTGCGTATGCAGTTGTGAGTACCGGCGGATTCCTTGGTATGGGCAAGCACGACATTGTTGTTCCGCTCAACCAGTTCAAGGTGATGGATTCGCGCTTTATTTTGCCAGGTGCGACCAAAGAAACAATCAAGGCAATGCCCGAGTTCAATTCCGAAAAATAAAAAGTGCTGATCGCAACATGCCCGCTGCGGAGAGCATTTGAGTAAAAGGTTGAGGGCATTTTTTGCCAGCTGTGCAGAAAATGCCCTCAAACACCAACATAACACTGTATTGCACGTTAACACGGGAAAATACCATGAAAAATAACAAAGTCAGAAACAAGCTTAAAGAGATAGGCGGCCATGCAAAAGAAGTTGTTGGTAAAATAACTGGCGACAAGCAGCTGGAAGTGGAGGGCAATGTGCAGAAGAACGTCAGCAAGATCAATGCCTCGTATAATGACATCAAGGACAGCATAAGAGAGTCCCGTGATGATTAACTGCTGCTGAGAATTCGCTGCCCGATTGCATAAACTCTAAACAAGGAAATGGCATTGCCATGAAAAATCTATGCGCTGATTTTTTTGTTGCCCTCATCTTAACTCTTGGCCTGGCCCTTGCGATGTCAACAATGCACGAGGCGTCCGCAGCAAGCAATGACTCCACTCAAACTGCAGGCGAATACTTTGATGACTCTGTTATTACAACGGCCGTAAAAAGCAAGATATTGGGCGAAAAGGGCCTTTCTTCGCTCAGCATCAATGTGGTGACAAAGGACGGAGTCGTTACCCTCTCTGGCAAAATAGATACCGTAGCGCATTCAGACCTTGCAGTGCGTGTGGCAAAAAACGTCAATGGCGTTAAAGATGTTGTGAACAATTTGCTCGTTGATGCCGCTGCACACCAGTCAGTTGGTGAGTACGTTGATGATGCTTCAATCACCGCGGCCGTTAAGACAAATATTCTTAAGGAAAAGGGACTTTCAACGCTGAATATCAGTGTTGAAACAAAGGACAATGTTGTGACCCTTTCGGGAAAAACGGATTCGTCGGAGCACTCCAGGCTAGCCGCCCATATTGCAAAACGTGTGAAGGGAGTCAAGTCCGTTGTAAACAATCTTAAAGAATAATTGTGTAATGTTTTGCCAAAGCAAAACGCAAGCATATTTATAATATGCTTTGCACAATATTTCAGCGTTGAATTTTTGTTGATGCTTATGATTGAATGCTTATGTTTTATACCCTATGTCAAGAAAATTCATAAGCATCAACATTATTTCTGAACAACGTTTTGCATTAGTGTTTCTTGTAACTGAACGTTGCATCATACGTTGAAATGTAAAGACAGTTCGTAGTGATTATTATTGTAACAATAAAGGAACAACTATGAACTGCCATATTATTCCACTCTTTCTTGTAATTTTTCTTTTGACAAATAGCCTGTGTTTTGCAGTTGAACCAGACAAATCCGACAACACACAAGCGGAAAAGAGCACTTTTGTACTCTATTATGAGAATGATTCATTTTACCACCACGATGGGTACTATACCAATGCTGTTAAGTTTAGAGTTATATCTAAGCCATTAAATACGCTTACAAAAAATGGAATTTTCCCGGATAATTTTGACTCGGTAATGGAAAAATTTGAAAAGACACAAACTAAGCAAGTTACACAATACAATATTTCAGCAGGGGCAGGACAGTCCATTTATACGCCAGAAGATACTACGATTCGCGATCTTCAAGAAGATGATCGCCCGTACGCAGGGTATCTTTACAGTTTCCTGGCCCTGCACGCCAAGCAGACGCAGATGATGGACACTTTTGAGCTTACAGCGGGCGTGGTGGGGCCAAGCGCCCTGGCGGAATATGCGCAAAATGGCGTCCACCGGTTGCGCGGGTTTGAAACCGCCAAGGGCTGGGACAACCAACTGCATGATGAGCCTGCCATGACCCTTTCCTGGGGCAGAAACTACCGCCTCAACAAACAAAGTATTTGGTCGGGATTAAGCTGGGATGTTTTACCGTACCACACACTCACAGCTGGCAACGTGCTGACGCAGGCAACTGCGGGTTCGGAACTGCGCCTTGGCTGGAACCTGCCCCCATCCTTCACCACTTCACAAATTCATCCCAGTTCGAGCATTGGTGCGCCAACCCCCGAAGACATGGGGGGACGACAATCCAAGGATTGGGGTTTTTATATTTTCGCTGGTGCTGAAGGCCGCGCTGTTGCCCACAATATTTTTCTGGATGGCAACACCTGGGGTGACAGTCATCGCGTGGCCAAAGACCCCTTTGTGGGGGAAGCAAGTTTTGGAGCAGCCGTAACCATAAACAGCCTGCAAATTGCCTACAGACACGTTTATCTGACTGAAGAATTCAAAAAGCAGAAGGAGGCACAAAACTTTGGTTCCATTACTCTTGTTTTACCTTTTTAGTGCGTCAAATGTGGTATGAATTGATATTCGCCAACATGGCAATGGTCGATCTGAATAAGGAGAGCATGATGCATGATATCAATAAGGAAATTATAATGGTCAAAATGACGTACTGGTTTATGTTTTGTGTGGCAGCAATGGTCGTCATAATGGTTATATGGGCCTTTCCTGGCAATGCACATGCAGCGAACACTGAAAAACAGGGCAGTGCGCCCGTTATTACGTTGAAGATGTGGGATTCTTCATCAGAGCTTGAGCAATACGCTTTTCTTGCAGGCATTGTGAGCGTGTTTGAGCTCGAAAAGGAATGGCAGGGTCAAAAAGGCATTCTGCCGTTGCGGCAGAGCATGGTCGGCAGCTGGTGCACCGGGCTGGACGGTATGAGCCTCACACAGATTCGCAGTGCCGTTAACAGCTACAGCATGAATAATCCCAGCAAGCAGGACAGACTTGTTCTTGATGTGTTGTGGAGTGAGTTGGTGCAGCCCAAGCTTAAAGCTTCAATGCCTGGTTCTGGAAGTGACACTTCCACGAGGCTTGAGCAAACCATGGGAAGCCACAAGAAACAAAAAACTCAGCCTGCATATTAATTAGCTATGGAGAATCATGATGAAACAACTACTTGCCCCAACCATTGCAATTTTTCTTCTGTTTGCTGGTCCCGTGGCGTGCACAAATATGAGTAAAACCCAACAAGGCGGCCTGTCGGGAGCAGCACTGGGCGCTGGCGCAGGAGCTGGCATAGGCGCGCTGACGGGAGGAAACTGGGCTGTCGGAGCCGCGGTTGGCGGAGCCCTGGGTGGCTTGGCAGGGGGACTATACGGTAATTCGCAGGACAACAAAAACCGTTAAGCACACCCCTTGGACACATTAAGCAGTTTGGCAGGCAGATTATGACAAATGGCCTGTCAAACCGCTTGTGGTGGAGGGGAGATATGTGTTGCTTTGCACTCAGCAGTTTCTGATTCTTCTAGGTTTTATCAGGGGCTTTTGGTGGAAAAGGCAATAGGCGGTCGGTTTCTGCTTTGACAACCGCGTAGCATTCACAACACAGCTCTTCAAGCTTTGGGCGGTCCAGCACTGTAATCTGCCCCCGGCGGTATTCAATGACCCCCAGTCGCTGCAACTTGCCTGCGGCTTCGGTAACTCCCTCGCGGCGAACCCCCAGCATGTTGGCGATCAGCTCCTGCGTCATGCTCAACTGATTGCTCGGCAGGCGATCGAGTGAGAGCAAAAGCCAACGGCAGAGCTGCTGGTCTATGGAATGATGTCGGTTGCATACGGCTGTCTGGGCCATCTGCGTAATTAATGCCTGAACATAGCGCAGCATCAGTTGTAGCATTGCAACGTGACGACTAACAGCATCTTTAAAATGCTTGTCGCTCAGGCGGTATGCCTGGCCAGCGCTTTGTACCAAAGCTCTGCTGGAGGTACTTTCTCCTCCCATGAACAGTGAGATGCCAATGATGCCTTCGTTGCCAACTACGGAAATTTCCGCTGAAGCGCCGTTTTCCATCACATATAATAGCGAGATAATGCAGTCTATTGGAAAATAGACATGGCGCATGACATCGCCGGATTCGTATAAAACTTTGCCAAGCGGCATTGACACCAACTCCAGCTGAGGGAGCAACATGTCATAAATATGGGTGGGTAATGCTGCAAGAAGGCGGTTTTGGTCTGGGGCAGGATCTTTAAGCATCTTGGTATCCTCAAAAGTTATGATAAAATATTATATATTTCATATTTTGTTCGAGCAATCGTTTTAAAGGTACAATAATAAGTTGGTAATGTATGTGCTCTACCGCACACGCGTATCTGATTTTTAATGACGCTTCTGCTCATGAAGCAATTAACATCAAACACAGAGGTGCATATGCTTGAAATGATTGCTGTTGTCCTTGTCATATTGTGGTTATTGGGAATAATTACATCCTATTCATTGGGTGGCTTTATCCACATACTTTTGGTCATTGCGGTTGTCGTTATCGTAATCAGATTTTTGCAGGGCCGACGGCTCTAGAAGTGGTTTCACTTCTTTCCGCTAGATACAGGTCAGATTCTTCTCACGGAATTTTTCCTGTGTCCGCCAGCCAATGAACTGTTGCCCACCGCTCTGAGAGTAATGCTTATCCTAAGCGGATGCACTGCTCCCTTGGCCGACCTTTAACGGACAGATGGCATGGCGACGCATTATCAAACTCGTCATGTATTTTGATGCCCCCGCAACAAAAATGCGGCGCTTACGGCATATATTCACCGCAATTTTTGCGGTGAATATATGCCGAAGAAATGCGGTGATTCTGCGCTATATTCACGAAAGGCGGCCGGACTGACCATCATTTCAGTGGGCCATTGCAAAGCTGGCGGAACAGCTTGCCGCCATGCGCCACAAGCCGGGTCTGCTCCAAGGGGGGATGCAAGCCCTTGGCTTCTCCTCGCGCTGAGGCTGGCTTGGAGATTTTGCCCCTGGATGCGGTGAAGTCGAGCGTAATTGAAGGGGAATCCCGTGACGTGGCACAGGTGCGCTCTTCACTGGCTCGAAGGCTTGGAATTGACATCGGCGGCCTGATGCCCTGAGCAGAAACGCGGAAGCCGTTGTTGAAATGATGCTGGGCGCAAACGCCAGCGAGCTATCATCAACCGCCTGTTAACCGGATTCGAGGGAAAACTGACCAGCGGCAAATACGCAAAACTGGCGAAATGTTCGCCGGATACGGCCTTGCGGGATATTCGGGAATTGATCGGATAAGACATTTTGCGACAAGGCGAGAGCGGCGGGCGCAGCACGAGCTATACCTTGGTGAAGAAAGCTGCCAATCAATAAGGCTCCAAATTACGGGGAAAACGCCCAAAACGAAAAAAGCTCCTACGATTTCTCGTAAGAGCTTGCTTTCTTAATTGGCGTCCCCAAGGGGATTTGAACCCCTGTCGACGGCGTGAAAGGCCGTTGTCCTGGGCCGGCTAGACGATGGGGACGCGCTGTGAAGGGTGTATTTACGGCAATAGGGGGCAGGTGTCAAGCGACTTTTTAAAATTGGCATAAAATTCAGCGGTCAGGAGCTTCGCGATGGCCAGATCAAGAGCTGGGGTTTCCTAATCCTGTCGCGCCGCTAAATCAGTTAGGCCGCTATCCCTTCCCCCACAAAGTCCGTTCTCCCACTACCCCACTGCAACCTAAGCTGGCCCAGCCCCCAACCCGCGCAAGTGCCCTCCCCCCGGCAGCCCTTTCTTGCGGCTAGTAACCCGCTGACGGATTGCATGTTTGCCCCGGCCTGAGGTATAAGCACGGCATGCAAAAATCCAGCAATACATCTCCCCGTCCCGGCACCGTGTCGCGCTCTCCCGCCAACGCAGACAGCCACCGCGAAGAGCAGCTGCGCCTTTTGTTGGATCTTTCCAATGTGGTCAACTCCGCCACGGATGTGGGGGTTGCCCTGAACAAGGCGCTCCAGCTCATGGCAGAGCATCTGCACATGATGCGCGGCGCGATCACGCTTATTTCGCCCAACAGCGGCGAAATCCGCATCGAGGCTGCCTACGGCCTCAAACCCGCCGAGGCCCGCCGGGGCCGCTACGTGCGCGGCGAGGGCATCACCGGACGCGTGATCGAAACCGGGCGCTCCATGTACATATCTAATGTATCTGAAGAGCCCCTTTTTCTGAACCGCACCCGCTCTCGCGATCTGGGAAAGGAGGGCATTTCCTTCATCTGCGTGCCTATCTGCCTTAACGACCAGGTTGTGGGCGCGCTGTCGGTTGACCATCTGCTCGTGGACGATGCCACGCTTGAAGACGAAATGCGCCTGCTCACCATTATATCAACCCTGCTTGGGCATGCCGCCCTCGAATCGCAGGGCCGCATGGATGAAGAAGCTTCCTCGCCCCTGAGGCCGCGCGGCTTTGTGGGCAATTCCGAAGTGATGCAAAAGGTCTACGCGCAGATTGCGCAGGTTGCCCCGTCCGGCACCACAGTTTTTCTACAGGGCGAATCCGGCACGGGCAAAGAACTTGCTGCGCGCTCCATCCATTCGGGCAGCACACGCGCCAACAAGCCCTTTATTTCGCTCAACTGCGCCGCATTGCCAGAAAACCTCATTGAAAGCGAACTGTTCGGCCATGAGCGCGGAGCCTTTACCGGCGCAAACGCCACACGCAAGGGGCGCTTTGAGCTTGCCAACGGCGGCACGCTGTTTTTGGATGAGGTGGGCGAGCTTTCGCTCATGACCCAGGCAAAATTGCTGCGCGTGTTGCAGGAAAGGGCCTTTGAGCGTCTTGGCGGCATGGAAACGCATTATGTTGATGTGCGCTTTATCACCGCCACCAACCGCGATCTGGAAAAAATGGTTGAGGAAGAAACCTTCCGCCGCGATCTGTTCTACCGCCTCAATGTCTTCCCCATTTTCCTGCCGCCCCTGAGTTTCCGGCCAGAGGACATTCTGCCGCTGGCAAACCACTTTATCAAAAAATACGCGCTGGCCAACGGGCGCAATAATGTGCGCCTCTCCCTTTCTGTTATGGATATGCTGCAACGCTATACTTGGCCGGGCAACATCCGCGAACTTGAAAACGTCATGGAGCGCGCCGTGCTGCTGCTGGGCCGCGAAGGCCTTGTTCTGCCCCAGCACTTGCCCCCTGCCCTGCACGGCAGCCGCGCCGCCGCCAGTTCCGGCCTCACGCCCGGGCTGATCCGGCAGGGGCTTTCCGGCAGTTTGCAGGAACAGCTGGACGAACTGGAACGCGCATCAATCACCGAAGCGCTTGAGTTCAGCCAGGGCCAGATGGGCAAGGCCGCCGCAAGCCTTGGATTGACGGAAAGGATCATGGCTCTGCGCATGAAAAAGTACGGCATAACCTACAAGGCTTTTCGCCCCGTGTACCGTAAGGACGAAACCGAGTAGATATACAGTTTCTACAAAACTGTATTTTAAAAAAAGGCCAGAATTTGCTCCAAATATGAATTTTTTATAATAAATTCTAGTACGTTATTTAATAATTTTTCGCTCATTACAAAGATGTACCAATAATTTCTACATTTTTGCAATTTTTTGATTTTTTCATATAAGACACCTAAATAACACAATTATTCAAGAGCCCCCCCATGCGCCAAGAAACAGCGCTCCGGGGGGCCTCTTTTTTTCTACATCAACGTAGAAATATTCCACAGACGCCAACCTCCTGCAATTCTTCCTGTCTGCCCTTTAAAATAAAAATATACATAAAATCAGTTTGTTACACATTCTACCTCCACAGCGAAACACATTTGGCACACTTCATGCCTAAGCAGGGTATTGCTGCGGCATCGTGCCGCAGTGTGGGCATGGCGCCAGCCCACGAGGATGAGGTTCTATTAAACGCGGAACGGAACGACGGAAACCAGCCTGCCGCACTGTGCGGCACCCTGCCTCCCTCGCCGGTCCGAACTACGCTGAAGGATGTCCGTATGAACGCCTCGGATACTGCATTTATTCTGATCTGCGCCTCCATGGTCATGCTGATGACCCCGGCGCTGGCCCTCTTCTACGGTGGCCTGGTTCGCTCCCGCAATATCCTTTCTACCCACATGCACAGCTACGGCGCGCTGGCTCTCATCTCTGTATTATGGGCCGTTGTGGGTTACACTCTGGCCTTTGGCGAAGATGTGGGCGGCATAATCGGCGATCTTTCCTACCTCTTCCTCAAAGGCGTGGGCGGCGAGTCGGCTCCTGCCGCCACCCAGCTGCCCCACACGGTTTTCATGGGGTATCAGTGCATGTTTGCTGCTCTTACCGTGGCCCTTATTTCCGGTGCCTACGCTGAGCGCATCCGCTTCTCCGCCATGCTTGTTTTCTCCGGCTTATGGTTGCTCTTCGTCTACTCGCCCATGGCCCACTGGGTCTGGGGCGGCGGCTGGATGAGCAAGATGGGCGCTCTGGACTTTGCTGGCGGCGCAGTTGTGCACATGTCTTCCGGCGCGGCGGCTCTTGCCTGTGCCCAGGCCCTTGGACCGCGGCTTTCCACTGGCAGCTCGCATGCAACGCCCAACAACCTGCCCCTTACCCTGCTTGGCGGCGGCCTGCTCTGGTTCGGCTGGTTCGGCTTCAATGCTGGCAGCGCCCTGGTTTCCGGTCCCCTTGCTGGTCAGGCCCTTGTAACCACCCACATGGCTTCCGCCTGCGGTATTCTTGGCTGGATGCTCGTTGAATGGATTCGTACCGGCAAGCCCACAAGCCTTGGCGCTATCTCCGGCGCACTGGCGGGCCTTGTGGCCATCACCCCCGGCGCGGGCTTTGTGGAAGTGCTGCCCGCCATGCTGATCGGTTTTGTTGGCGGCATCATCTGCTACGGCGGCGTGCTCCTGAAGAATAAGTTCGGTTACGACGACGCCCTTGACGTGGTCGGCATTCATGGCGTTGGCGGCACCTGGGGTGCGCTTGCCACCGGTCTGTTCGCCTGCGCGGCCATTAACAACTCAGACGGTCTGTTCTACGGTAATCCTGAACAGGCCTGGATCCAGATCGTGTCCATTGTGGCTACCTGGGGTTATTGCTACATAGTTTCCCGGATAATCCTCTATGTGGTTGACGCGGTTGTCGGCCTGCGAGTTACGCCTGAAGAGGAATTCACCGGTCTCGATTTGAGCGAGCACAACGAACGCGGCTACTCCCTGTAGTCCAACGGGAAACAGCAAAGGAACGACCTATGAAAAAGCTTGAAATCATCATCCGGCCCAGCATGTTTGACAAGGTTAAGGACGCGCTTACCGACATGGGCATCCACGGCTTGAACTACGTTGAAATCAAGGGCTTTGGTCGCCAGCGTGGGCACACTGAAGTGTATCGCGGCACCACCATGCAGGTGGACTGCCTGCCCAAGATCAAGGTCGAGGTCGTGCTGCACGACGACATGCTGGAAACTGTTCTGAATGCTGTGGTGTCCATCTCCCGCACAGGACAGGTTGGCGACGGAAAGATTTTCATCAGTGATGTGATGGATGCCATCCGCATCCGCACTGGTGAGCGCGGCGATGAGGCCCTTTAATCGGGCTGTGCCTGATACTAGCAACAACTTGAGAAAGGAGACGAGGGTATGAGTTCCCCCCGCAAAAAAGCTTTGTTCAAAGCAGTGAACACTGCACCGGTCATCCCCACCAGCGCTGATGAAATAGGCCGCAGCGCGGAAGACATCTTTGGCCGCTACGTGTTTGGTCTAGCCACCATGCGCAAGCGCCTTCCCAAGGATGTGTTCAAGAAGCTGGCCAAGACCATCCGCGATGGTGAACGCCTGAATCCAGAAATCGCTGATGTTGTCGCCAATGCCATGAAGGACTGGGCCATCGAGAACGGCGCCACGCACTACACGCACTGGTTCCATCCCATGACCGGCCTCACTGCCGAAAAGCATGACGCCTTTCTGTCGCCCACCATTGATGGTCAGGTTATCAGCGAATTCTCTGGCAAGATGCTGATCAGCGGTGAGCCGGACGCCTCCTCCTTCCCTTCAGGCGGCATCCGCTCCACGTTTGAAGCCCGCGGCTATACCGCGTGGGATCCCTCCGTGCCGGTGTTCATCATCCCCGCTCCTTACGGGGCCACCCTGCACATTCCGACGTACTTTTACTCATACTCGGGCGAAGCTCTTGACCGCAAGATCCCGCTCATTCGCTCCATATCGGCCCTGTCGCGTCAGGCCATGCGTATTCTCAAGCTCTTCGGCAACACCACGGCCAGCTATGTGCGCGCCAACGTCGGCCCCGAGCAGGAATACTTCCTGGTGGACAAAAACCTGGCCGCCCTGCGCCCTGACCTTCTGATGGCTGGCCGTACCCTGATAGGCGCTACCTCGCCCAAGGGTCAGGAAATGGAAGACCACTACTTCGGCTCCATTCCTCCCCGCGTGATGAGCTTCATGCAGGATCTGGAAAACGAGCTGCGTTCGCTGGGCATTCCGGCCAAGACCCGCCACAACGAAGT